>JAZLKJ010000001.1:0-26562 GCA_045597565.1 Prevotella sp.
GATGTTCTGGCGAGAGAAGATGAGAGCTGTAGGAGTGTCAACATTTTCCATAGCCATAGCCCAAGCTACTGTTGTCTCCTTAGCCTCAGCAGGACGGAGAACGAGAACAGAGTTCTGACCAGCGTGGTTCTTGAGCTTCTCCATGAGACGGATCTGTGCCTCGTGCTCTACTGGCTCGTGAGTAGGGCCGTCTTCACCTACGCGGAATGCGTCGTGAGTCCAGATGAACTTAACAGGAAGCTTCATGAGAGCTGCCATACGAACTACAGGGAGCATGTACTGAGAGAATACGAAGAATGTACCGCAAGCAGGGATGACACCACCGTGGAGAGCCATACCTACGCAGCAGCATGCCATTGTGAACTCAGCAACACCTGCCTGGAAGAATGCACCGGAGAAGTCGTCCTTTGTGAGAGCCTGAGTCTTCTTGAGGAAGCCGTCAGTCTTATCTGAGTTAGAGAGGTCTGCAGAAGCACAGATCATGTTTGGAACCTGCTCAGCGAGTGCAGAAAGACAAGCTGCAGATGCAGAACGAGTAGCGTCGTTAGCCTTCTGCTGAACCTTTGACCAGTCGATTTCTGGAGCCTTGCCAGCGAACCAGTCAGCCTGCTGTGCTGCCATCTCTGGGTTTGCGTCAGCCCAAGCCTTCTCCTCAGCATAGCGCTCAGCGCAGATAGCCTCGAGTTCCTTAGCGCGGTTAGCGTAGAGTTCCTTAACATCGTCGAAGATCTGGAATGGGTTCTCAGGATCACCGCCGAGGTTCTTGATAGTATTTACGTAAGCGTCGCCGCCGAGAGGAGCACCGTGAGTCTTGCAGTTAGCCTCGTAAGAAGTACCGTCTGCCTTAATAGCACCCTTACCCATGATACACTTACCGATGATGAGTGTTGGCTTGCCCTTAACAGCCTGTGCCTTCTCAATAGCGTCGCGAATCTGCTGAGCGTCGTTACCTACGATTTCGATAACTTCCCAACCGAATGCGCGATACTTAGCAGCTGTGTCCTCGTTCATAACTTCCTTTGTCTCTGTAGAGAGCTGGATGTCGTTTGAATCGTAGAACATGATGAGGTTGTCAAGACCGAGTACAGAAGCGATACGAGCACCACCCTGTGAAACCTCTTCTTGGATACCACCATCAGAGATATATGCGTAGATTGTTTCCTTAGCGAATGTTGGGTTGCCTGTGTGAGCAGCAAGGAACTTTGCAGCGATGGCAGCACCGATAGCGTAAGCGTGACCCTGACCGAGAGGACCAGAAGTATTCTCAATACCACGAGCAATCTCGAACTCTGGGTGACCTGTTGTTGGAGAACCCCACTGACGGAGCTGTGCGAGCTCGTCGAGAGTGAACTTACCAGCGAGACAGAGCTGAGAATAGAGCATTGGAGCCATGTGACCTGGGTCGAGGAAGAAACGGTCGCGACCTACCCATTCAGGGTTCTTTGGGTCGTACTTGAGGTACTCAGAATAGAGCACATTGATGAAATCTGCACCACCCATAGCGCCACCTGGGTGACCTGACTTAGCCTTTTCTACGGCAGAAGCAGCGAGAATACGGATGTTGTCCGCTGCGTGATTTAATACTTTAATGTCGTTAGCCATTTTTTATAACAAATTATGATTAATTATTGATTCTGACTTTGTAATGGATAATTGAAAATGGATAATGGATAATGAGGCATTCGCCGCAAAATAATTTTCAATATTCAATTTTCAATTAAATATCTATTTCTTGCATTCTGAAGCCTTCTGAGCAACAGGGATACAAGCCTTGTAACTCTCGATCTACTTGTTGAAGCCTTCAACGTCGGCTGGGTCTGGCTGAATCTCTACGCCAGTGTTTCCTGCGAAGACGATAGTCTCAAGATAATCAGCAAGGTTCATGCCCTTATTGTTGATAAGGTATGCAGCAAGGAGAGCGATACCCCAAGCACCACCTTCGCCAGCAGTCTCCATAACAGAGATTGGTGAGTTGATGGCAGCAGCGAGAACCTTCTGACCTACGCCTGGAGTCTTGAAGAGACCGCCATGACCTGTGATGCGGTCAACCTTCACCTTCTCCTCGTTGAAGAGGATGTCGTTGCCAAGCTTAAGAACGGCTACTGTACCATAGAGGTTTGCACGCATGAAGTTTGCGAGGTTGAACTTGTCGTTGGCAGAACGGAGGAAGAGTGGACGACCTTCCTGAAGTCCTGCTACAGGTTCGCCTGAGATGAAGTTGTATGCCATGATACCACCGCAGTCAGTGTTGCCAGTGAGAGCGTGGTTGTAGAGCTTGCCATAGACTTCATTCATGTCAACAGGGATGCCGAGGAGTTCCTGATACTCCTTAAAGAGCTTAACCCATGCGTTGATGTCTGAAGTACAGTTGTTACAGTGAACCATAGCAACGAGAGAACCGTCAGGAGTTGTAACCATGTCGATCATCTCTGAAGGCTTAGAGAGGTCCTTCTCAAGAACGATCATAGAGAAAGAAGATGTTCCAGCAGAGACGTTACCTGTGCGCTGCTTAACGGCGTTTGTTGCAACCATACCAGTACCAGCGTCACCCTCTGGAGGACAGAGAGGACAGCCTGGCTTCAAGTGGCCAGAGATGTCGAGACGATGAGCGCCATGCTCTGTGAGGAAACCTGCCTGCTCACCAGCGCAGATGCACTTAGGGAGAATATCCTCAAGCTTCCAAGGGAAGTTCTTGTCTGCAACGAGGTCGTTGAACTTCTGTACCATTGTGGCATTGTAGTTCTTTGTCTCTGGGTCAACAGGAATCATACCTGAAGCATCGCCGATACCAAGAACCTTCTCGCCTGTCAAGCGCCAGTGGATATAGCCTGCGAGTGTAGTGAGATAAGTGATGCCTGGCACATGCTCCTCATTGTCGAGAATGCACTGATAGAGGTGTGAGATAGACC
The DNA here is from genome assembly GCA_045597565.1 of Prevotella sp. Lineage (GTDB taxonomy): Bacteria > Bacteroidota > Bacteroidia > Bacteroidales > Bacteroidaceae > Prevotella. The sequence goes on from JAZLKJ010000001.1 coordinate 2,910, forward strand.
AACGGAGAGGGATGTTATAGTTGAAGAGCTCTGAGAGTTCAGCAGCTGCAGCACCAGTGTTTGTGTTACGCCATGTGCGGAAAGGAGAAAGAAGCTTCTCGCTCTCGCCAACAGGAGCACCTGCACTTGCCACGCCATTAGGACCGAATGGCATATAGCCGTGCATCATGGCAGAGATACCTATAGAAGCGAGGATCTCAATCTCGCAGTCGTACTCATTCTTTACATTTCTGCGGAGGTCAGCGTAGCAGTCTGCAAGACCGTACCATATAGCTTCTGTAGAGTATGTCCAGATGCCGTCATGGAGCTGGTTCTCCCACTCGTGAGAACCCTGTGCTATAGGCTTGTTCTCCTCGTCGATGAGGACAGCCTTGATACGTGTAGAACCGAACTCAATACCAAGAACGGCTTTACCGGAAGTGATGGTTTCTTTTGGTGTCATAGGACCTTCCCCCAACCCCTTCCTTTCAGGACGGGGAGTAGAATGTTTTGTTGGGGATTTAAATTCTACTTATTTTTTATTATTAATTGCAAAGGTATCTTCTCCCCGTCCTGAAAGGAAGGGGACGGGGGAAGGTCTTTTACTTCAGCGCCTTATTCAGCATATAGTAAACCTCGTTGTTGCGAAGCTGCTGCTTGAAGTTTGCAGTTGTTGTTTCCTTGTTAATCTCTGCGATTTCAACATCGAGCATCTCAGCGAAGTCTTCCCAATATTCTTCGGTGATGTCGTAACCGAAAGCACTGTGGTGAGTACCGCCAGCGAGAATCCACGCGCCTGCACCAACCTCGAATGATGGCTGTGGAACCCAGAGAGCTGATGCTACAGGGAGCTTTGGCATTGGCTTTGGCTCGATGCACTCTACCTCCTGAGTGATTACGCGGAAACGGTTGCCGAGGCCAACGATTGTTGCCTTAACGCCAGCGCCTGTCTTTGAAGTGAAGACGAGACGAGCTGTCTGCTGCTTACGGATACCGATGCCGAGGTGGTGAACCTCAAGAGTTGGCTTGTTGGTAGCGATGAGCGGAGTAACCTCAAGCATGTGGCTCTGGAGGATAGATGTCTGACCTTCTGCGAAGTTGAGTGTGTAGTCCTCAAGGAATGAGACGCCATGCTCGTTGCCCTGGTTCATAACCCAGATAGTGCGGTAGAGACAAGCTGTCTTCCAGTCGCCTTCAGCACCGAAACCGATACCTTCTGCCATCAGGCGCTGTGAAGCGAGACCAGGAATCTGGTCGAAGCCGCAGAAGTTAGGATCGTCGATGTCTGCATCGCCGAGGTCGTCGAAGTTTGTAGTGAATGCAGTTGCACCTTCAGCCTCAAGGACAGCGCGGATAGCGAGCTCTGCCTTTGCTGCATTGCGAACCTTCTCCCAGTAAACCTCTTCGCCAGACTCGTCAATCTTGATGGTATATTCCTGCTTGTAAGTCTCAACGAGTGCGTCAACCTCTGCGTCAGTAACCTTCTTGAAGTAATCCATGAGTGAAGAAACTGGGTAGTAGTCAACATGATAGCCGAAACGCTGCTCAAACTCTACGCGGTCGCCATCTGTAACGGCAACATTGTTCATGTTGAGACCGAACATAAGGCAGCGTACATTGTGAGCATCAGCAACACCGGCACAAACGCGAGCCCAAACAGCAATCTGCTTCTGAGTCTCAGCAGACTTCCAGTAGCCTACGACAACCTTGCGTGGCTTGCGCATACGAGTGCAGATATGACCGAACTCAATGTCGCCATGAGCAGACTGGTTGAGGTTCATGAAGTCCATGTCCATTGTGTCCCATGGAATCTCTGCGTTGTACTGAGTGTGGAGGTGAAGGAGAGGCTTCTGGAGTGCCTGAAGACCCTTGATCCACATCTTAGCAGGAGAGAATGTGTGCATCCATGTGATGACGCCAACACACTTCTTATCATTATTGGCTGCCTTCATGATGTCTTCCACTTCAACAGAAGAGTTGGCTGTGCCCTTATAAACTACCTTAATAGGAATTATACCACTATTGTTGAGACCGTCAACCATCTCCTGTGAGTGACCATCTACTATTTTTACGGTTTCACCACCGTATAGAAGTTGAGCTCCAGTTATCCACCACAACTCAAGATTTTCGTATGCTTTCATTTGTATTTGTTTTTTTATTCTATTAATGCTTTTGTCCTGGCTGTCCGTAGTAAGCGTTAGGACCGTGCTTGCGCATGTAATGCTTCTCAATGAGAAGTGGGTTCATGGTTGTCTCTGGATTTACGCTGTAAGAGATGAATGCCATCTTAGCGCACTGCTCCATAACCTTTGCGTTGTAAACAGCGTTGTCAGGAGATGTTCCCCAAGAGAAAGGACCGTGGTTCTTTACGAGAACAGCTGGAGTGTGGTCTGGGTTGATGCCACGGATGTTGAGAATCTCGTCAACGATTACGTTACCAGTCTCAAGCTCATACTGACCTTCTACTTCCTCCTTAGTCATGTCGCGAGTGCAAGGAATGTCCTTATAGAAGTAGTCGGCGTGAGTAGTGCCGATGTTTGGAATGTCCTTACCAGCCTGAGCGAATGCTGTAGCGTAAGTAGAGTGAGTGTGTACAACGCCCTGGATGTTAGGGAATGCCTTGTAGAGAACGAGGTGTGTAGGAGTGTCTGAAGAAGGGTTGAGATTGCCTTCAACAACCTTTCCTGTCTCAAGATCTACAACAACCATATCTTCTGCCTTCATGTCGTCATAGCTAACGCCAGAAGGTTTGATGACTACAAGTCCTTTTTCACGGTCGATGCCAGAGACGTTACCCCAAGTGAAGATAACGAGTCCCTGCTTCACAAGGTCAAGGTTAGCCTTGAACACTTTTTGCTTAAGTTCTTCTAACATAGTATTATTTTTAAGATTTATATTTCTTTGTTAAAATTTTCTTGTAAAGATTCTTAGTCAACTGCTGCATTATTATCAAAGTAATAGAGTGCAGCACCTCGCTTTGAGGTCAGTTTGTCTATCTTGTCAGATTTCTTTATATAATCAAACTGTTTTGCTTTCTTTCGGAAATTTCTCTTGTCGAGTTCCTCACCCAAGATTGCTTCATATACATTCTGTAACTGCGTGAGTGTGAACAGTTCAGGAAGCAATTGAAATGAAATTGGTTCTGCAAACAACCTTCTGCGCAGCATTCTCAATGCTTTGTTTACCATGTCGTTATGGTCAGAGAACATCTGCGGTATATTTTCGATTGACACCCAATGGAGTTCCTTTTCAAGGAGCCATTTCTCGTCATAGTCTTTCACATTTATGAGTGCCAGATAAGCGACAGAGATAACTCGTTCGCCCTCAGCACGATTAAGAGCACCGAAAGTACCTACCTGCTTCATGTAGATATCCTTCAGTCCAGTCAGTTCATGCAGCACTCTCAATGCCGCATTGTCAACACTTTCGTTAGTGCCCACGAAACCGCCGTAAAGCGCCCATTCCCCATAGCCTGGATGCAGTTTTCTGCGTCCGACCAGGATTTTCAGTCTGTTGTCTTCAAAGCCTAATACGATACAATCAACAGACACATAGGCTTTGGCATATTGTGAATAATATTCAGGCATTATTCTTTTTATTAGGCAGGGAAGATTCAAAGCTCTTCCCCACCTTATTATATATATTAATGTGTATTCACTACATATTATCTCATCTTACCAGAGTGCGAGGTAAAGAACAGTAAGGAGTGCGATTACGACGAATGCACCAATATTGAATGTCTTGTCAGTCTTGAAGATTGCAAGGTCGATAGCAACGAGCTTTGGATCCTGAACAGCATCAAGAGCATTAGAACGGAGATAGTAACCGATAGTTGCTGTGATAGCTGCGAAGAATGCCATAGCACCTTCCATACCGTAGATATGGAGTGTCTCGCTGAAGAATGAAGCTACGAAGAGAGCAGCTGAAACTGCAGCAATAACAAACATGATGTTGCTCCAGAAGAGCTGAGTCTTAACATCTTCCTCTGAAAGTTCATCAGCCTTCTCAGTATCCTTGCTCATGAGTGACATACCTACGAACATGATAACGAGTACGATGAATACCAAACCTGAACGAACGAGGAATGGAATCTCAGGGAAGGCGAACTTGAAGATGATTGAGAATGCGAATGTACCGATAGCAGCAGCAACGGCAGCCTTACCAGAAGCACGCTTCCAAAGGAGGCCAAGACCGAAGATTACAACAACACCTGGGTAAACGAATGCAGAGTATTCCTGGATGAACTGGAATGCCTGGTCAATACCGCCCATGAGTGGGTAAACTGCGATGAGGGCAATGATGAGAGCTGTGATAGAAGTAAGACGACCTACGTTCACGAGCTTTGTCTCAGAAGCATTCTTGTTGATGAACTGCTTGTAGATATCCATTGTGAACAATGTAGAAGTAGAGTTGAACATTGAAGCCAATGAAGAAATAACGGCAGCAGCAAGAGCAGCGAATGAGAGACCCTTCACGAATACTGGAGTAAAGTTACGGATGAGGTATGGGTAAGCGTCGTCTGAACGAGTGATTTCACCTGCGAGGTTTGGAAGTTTCTCAAGTACAGGTATGCCATCAACAGAACCGTTCATGATGAAGAATGCACATACACCAGGGATACAAACGATGAATGGGATGAGGATCTTAAGAACGGCTGCGAATACCATACCCTTCTTTGCTTCAGCAAGTGACTTAGCAGCGAGACCCTTCTGGATGATGTACTGGTTGAAGCCCCAGTAGCCGAGGTTTGTAAGCCAGAGAGCACCGAATACGAGAACGAGACCTGGGTTAGTGAAGAATGGGTCTTCCTTCTGAGTAACCTGACCAGCTGCGTCAGTTACACCATTAATAACAGGATAGAGCTCTTCGTTTCGGGTGACAATCAAGTTGAAGTGTTTATCTCCTTCCTGACCGATACACCAACTATATATATTGCCTAATGCTTCCATTGCACCGCAACCCCAAACTTCAGCACCGATAACAGAGAGAGCTGCGTAAGCAGTGATAAGACCACCACCAACGAGGAATGTTACCTGCATAACGTCTGTCCAAGCTACAGAAGCGAGACCTCCGTAGATAGAATAGATACCTGCGATGAGGAAGAGGAAGAGGATGATACAGATACGAACCTGGTCAACTTCCATTCCTGCAAGTGAAATAGTCATGTCTGTAGGAAGACCAAGAATCTGCTGAATAGCGAGAGCACCGAGCCAAGCTACAGAAGTGAGGTTTACGAATACGTAGAGGAAGAGCCAGAGGATAGAGAAAGCAAGTCCTACACCCCAGTTGTAACGCTCACGAAGGAACTGTGGGATTGTGAAGATCTTCTTCTCAATCATGAGTGGAAGGAGGAACTTACCAACAACGAGCAATGTTGCTGCTGCCATAAGCTCATAAGCTGCCTGAGCGATACCTGAAGCGAAAGCAGAACCAGACATACCGATGAACTGCTCAGCAGAGATGTTGGCTGCGATAAGAGAAGCACCTACAGCCCACCAAGTAAGAGTGTTACCTGCAAGGAAGTAGTCTGTAGAAGATTTTTCCTCGCCCTTCTTTCCGCGGCTGAGGAAAATACCCAGTCCTACGAGGAGGACGATGTAAGCGGCGAAGACGATGTAGTCAATAGGCTCAAAACCATTACCGCTCAAAGCATTTAAGATTTTTTCCATTTTTAATTATTATTGTTATATTAATCTTATGTAGGGAGTGTAGGGATTTACTTAATAGAGAACTTGTAAGCAGCGTGGCTAAAGTACTTCTCGCCTGGATTTACGACTGGTGATGGCCAATCCTTAACATTTGGAGAGTTAGGGTACTTCTGACTCTCGAGACAAACGCTCACGTGAGGAGGATATTTCTTGCCATACTTGCAAACGAGGTCCTTGTTTTCGCCTTGGAAGTTACCTGTATAGCACTGAACACCAGGCTCGTTAGTGAACATTTCCATGAAGATACCAGTCTTTGGAGAGTAGAGAGAAGCGCAGACCTGAGTGTCATCGCCCTTGCCGTCCTTATAAGTGTTCAAGCACCAGTTGTGGTCGTAACCGATACCGTTGCTATTCTTCATCTGCTCGAACTTAGCGTTCACGATAGAGTCAGCAATGGCATGAGGCTCACGGAAGTCCATTGGAGTACCTTCTACAGGAGCAATCTCGCCTGTTGGGATGTAAGCGTTAGTTGCTGGAGTCCAGTTGTCAGCGTTGAGGTAGAGCACCATGTCAGTACCTACATTCTCAGGATCGCCGTTGAGGTTGTAGTAGTTGTGGTTTGTCATGTTGATGACTGTTGGCTTGTCAGTTTCTGCCTCCCAAGTGATGTCGAGAGTATTGTCAGCAGTAACCTTGTAAGTAGTAACAGCAGTTACATTGCCAGGGAAACCGTTTTCACCATCCTCAGCCTTGAGAGTGAGTTTGAGAACGCTGTCGCCAATCTGCTCTGCAGCGAGTACCTTGTGCATCCAACCTGAGTTACCACCGCCGTGGAGACAGTTAGGACCGTCGTTTGGACGGAGGTTATAGACTGTATCGTTGAGAGTAAACTTAGCACCTTCGATACGATTTGCGTAGCGACCTACAGAAGAACCGTAGTCGCTTGGAGAGTTCACTGTGTCAGCATACTGAGCGATATTGTCGTAACCGAGAACAACGTCTGTAGGCTTGCCTTCCTTGTCAGGAACAACGAGAGAAACAACGCGACCACCATAGTTAGTGATGCTTACTTCCATGCCCTTATCATTCTTTAATGTGTAGAGCTTCACTGTGTCACCACCGATGATGGTGTCAAACTTTGCAGGGTCAAGTCCAGACTGTAGCGTTGCGCTCTGCTCTGAACAATTGCAAGCTGCCAAACCGAGAACAGCTGCTACTGCGAATAAGATTTTTTTCATTATTTTAGTTAGGTTAAGTTTTTTATTCAATCTTTCGCGCACCATCGGCAATCTCAACATCGTAAACCTTCAGTTCGATGCCGAACTTAGCCTCGTACTCTGCCTTAGCAGTCTTCACGAAAGCATCCTTGAGTTCGTTCTTCACGAGGTTGATAGTGCAACCGCCGAAGCCACCGCCCATGATACGGCAACCAGTAACTCCGCTAGCCTTAGCCACTTCTGCGAGGAAGTCTATCTCTTCGCAAGACACTTCGTAATCCTTGCTCAAGCCTTCGTGAGTTTCGTACATCTTCTTGCCGACAGTCTCGAAATCGCCTGCCTGAAGAGCCTCACAAACAGCCATCACGCGCTCTTTCTCGCCGAGCACATAAACGGCACGCTTGTAGTCAATAGGATCAATCTCGTCCTTCTTTGCCTCGAGCATTGCGAAGTTTGCATCACGGAGAGACTCAACACCGAGAATCTTGGATACAGTCTCACAGCTCTGACGACGCTGGTTGTAAGCATTTCCTTCCTCAGAAGCGAAGCTGTGCTTAACGCCAGAATTGCAGAGAACGAGAGAGTAGGCATCAGTATCGAAAGGCATGTACTCAAATTCACGAGAACGGCAGTCAAGACGCATCACTTTGCCTTTCTGTCCAAAGCAACTTGCAAACTGATCCATGATACCGCAGTTCATGCCGAGATACTTGTGCTCTGTTGCTTGTCCGATGAGAGCCAAGTCCCAAGTGCTCACAGCGTTATCGCCACCGAAGAGGTCGTTAAGGGCGAAGCCCAAGCAACTTTCAAGAGCAGCAGAAGAAGACATTCCTGCGCCAAGAGGCACGTCGCCTGAGAATGCTGCATTGAAGCCTTCCACCTTCACGCCCTTGAGCTGAAGTTCACGCATAACGCCGAAAATATAGCGTGCCCAAGAAGCCTTAGGACCATTTTCGTCATTAACAGCAAACTCCACCCTATCTTTCAAATCGATAGAGTAGAGTTGCACGGTGTCAGTTCCGTTAGGACGGATTTCGCAAAGGATGCCGTTAGAAACGGCACCCGGAAGTACGAAACCATTATTGTAGTCTGTATGTTCACCGATGATGTTTATACGGCCTGGGGCAGCGTAGATGCTACCGAGTCTTCCATCAAAGTGCTTCACGAAGCGTGAGCGAACATGTTCTATTGTTACCATCTATAAGGTTTTTAGGTTATGAGGTTTTAAGGTTATTCAACAACACCAAACTTATAGATTGTCTTTGACTTGAGACGCTCGTCTGGACGAAGAACTACAGAAGGGAAGTAGTTGCGGTTTGGAGAGTCTGGGAAGTGCTGAGTCTCAAGACAAACTGCTGAGCGACGTGGGAATGTAGCGCCTTCTGGACCTACGATGTCGCGAACGAAGTTGTCACAGTAAAGCTGGCATCCTGGCTCTGTAGTGTAAACCTCAAGAGTACGACCGCTCTCAGGCTCAGTAAGACGAGCTGCGAATGAAAGTTCACCTTCCTCACGCTTGTTGAGAACATAGTTGTGGTCGTAGCCAGAACCGTTCTTGATCTGCTCATGGTCAGCATTCTGCTCAAGACCGATAGCCTTAGGCTTGCGGAAGTCGAATGGAGTACCTTCCACCTTGAGAATTTCACCTGTAGGGATGCACTCTGTGTCAACAGGAAGATAGAAATCAGCGTTCATCTCGAGAATCTGGTTGTCAATAGTAGCAGTAGGATTCTTGATACCGCCGAGAGAGAAGAATGCGTGGTTAGTGAGAGCAGCGATAGTAGTCTTGTTTGTTGTAGCAAGATATTCGATGCAGAGCTCGTTGTCGTCAGTGAGAGAGTAGATAACAGTCACCTTCATCTCGCCAGTGAAACCTTCCTCACCATAAGGAGAAGTGTAGCGAAGTACGATTGTCTGGTCGTTCATAGGAGTTACGTCCCACACCTTCTTGTTGAAGCCCTTCATACCGCCGTGGAGAGTGTTATTACCCTCGTTCTGTGGGAGCTGATATTTCTTGCCGTTAAGGAAGAACTGACCGCCCTTAATGCGGTTGCCGTAGCGTCCGATAGTAGTAGAGAGATACTTCTGAGAGCTGTTGAGGATAGCCTCGATGCTGTCGTGACCGCCGATAACATTCTCAAAGTTGCCGTTCTTGTCTGGAACGTAAATACCAATGATAGCTGCACCATAGTTAGTGATAGCAACTTCCATTCCGTTAGCATTCTTAAGAGTGTAGAGATCTGTCTGCTTGCCATCTACTGTGGCCTGAAATGCAGACTGCTGAATTCCTGGTATCATAATCTTTTAATTTAGTTGTTATTATTTTCAGATTTTTAATAGGTTACTGACTCGGTGTCCAAAACCGTTGCCGTTTATGGTTGTAGGGATGGCATTATCCGAGCCGTATTATTATCGCTGCAAAGTTAATAAATTATTTAACTAAATCAAAAGAATTGATTTGTTTTTTGTCCGTTTTGCCCAAATTACCCAGAAATACGGCAGGAATAATCCCCAAAATAGCAACTTGACTTTACAAAAAGGGGGAATAGGAATTTAATCTATCACACAAAAAGAAAAATCCCCATACTCCAAACACGCGGAGTATGGGGAATCTATTTTATCTGGATTTGTAAGTTTTATCCGATGAAGATTACTTGCCTTCCATCTGAGCCTTGAGAGCTGCGAGAGCGTCAAGATCACCGAGGCTTGTACCACCAGAAACGTTCTGGATTGCTGGAGCAGCTTCCTTCTGAGCACGTGGCTTGCGAGCTGGCTTCTCAGCTTCCTTCTCTGGCTCGAATGTACGAGAGTGAGAGAGGATGATACGCTTAGTTTCCTTAACGAACTCGATTACCTTGAAGTCGAGCTCTTCGCCCTTCTGAGCCTGTGAGCCATCTTCCTTAACGAGGTGCTTTGGAGTAGCGAAACCTTCGCCACCTTCGTTGAGAGTAACTACTGCACCACGCTCCATGATCTCAGCGATAACGCCCTTGTGTACAGAACCTGGAGTGTAGATTGTCTCGTAAGTATCCCATGGGTTGTCCTCAAGCTGCTTGTGGCCGAGAGAGAGACGACGGTTCTCCTTGTCGATTTCGAGTACCATTACGTCGATAGGCTCGCCTACCTTTGTGAACTCTGATGGGTGCTTTACCTTCTTAGTCCAAGAGAGGTCAGAGATGTGGATAAGACCATCAACGCCTTCCTCGAGCTCTACGAAGATACCGAAGTTAGTGAAGTTGCGAACCTTAGCAGAATGCTTGCTGCCTACAGGATACTTAACCTCGATTGCCTCCCATGGATCTTCCTTTAGCTGCTTGATGCCGAGAGACATCGTGCGCTCCTCGCGGTCGAGAGTGAGGATAACTGCCTCTACCTCGTCACCTACCTTGAGGAAGTCCTGAGCTGAACGGAGGTGCTGGCTCCAAGACATTTCTGAAACGTGGATAAGACCTTCTACGCCTGGAGCAACCTCAACGAATGCACCGTAATCAGCGATAACAACAACCTTACCCTTAACCTTGTCGCCCTTCTGGAGGTTAGCGTCAAGAGCATCCCATGGATGTGGAGTGAGCTGCTTGAGACCGAGAGCGATACGCTTCTTCTCGTTGTCGAAGTCGATGATAACAACGTTGATCTTCTGGTCGAGAGAAACAACCTCGTGTGGATCGCTTACGCGGCCCCAAGAGAGGTCTGTGATGTGGATGAGTCCGTCAACACCACCGAGGTCAACGAATACACCGTAAGAAGTGATGTTCTTAACAGTACCTTCGAGAATCTGACCCTTCTCAAGCTTAGAGATGATTTCCTTCTTCTGCTGCTCGAGCTCTGCCTCGATGAGAGACTTATGAGAAACGACAACGTTCTTGAACTCCTGGTTGATCTTAACAACCTTGAATTCCATTGTCTTGCCTACATACTGATCGTAGTCGCGGATTGGATGAACGTCAATCTGTGAACCTGGCAAGAATGCCTCGATTCCGAATACGTCAACGATCATACCACCCTTAGTGCGGCACTTGATGTAACCGTTGATAACCTGATCCTCGTCGAGAGCCTTGTTAACAAGATCCCAAGACTTAGAGAGGCGTGCCTTCTTGTGAGAAAGCTGGAGCTGACCCTTCTTATCTTCTGGGTTTTCTACCAAAACTTCTACCTTGTCGCCTGACTTGAGTTCTGGATTGTAGCGGAATTCAGACGCTGGGATGATACCGTCTGACTTGTAACCGATGTTGACAACAACTTCCTTCTTGTCCACATGGATTACTGTACCTTCAACCACCTGGTTTTCTGATACCTTGTTGAGTGTCTCAGAGTAAGCCTTCTCGAGTTCCTCGTGGCTTACACCTGCTGTTGAGCCGTTCTCAAATTCTTCCCAGTTGAAGTCTTCAAGTGGCTGAATGTTTTTAAGGTTTGACATAGAGTTTAAATAAATTCCTGAGGACTCGGGCGTCCAGCTTTTTCAGCCTTCTGCCTTTACCTCTTTAGAGAGTTAATAAATTAAGTTAATAAAAATCGGGCGCAAAATTACATATTTTCAGCAATTTACGCAAATATTTCAGAGAATTTCTTCTTTCCAAGGGCAAAATATTGCCAAAGAATTGACTTGTTCGTAAGGTCTTGACTGCCATGCAGTTTGCGTTTCGACTGAATATCGGCTCTATCTTTCTCAAAATCAGCCTTCCATTCCTCAAAATCTTTCCTTGCCTTCATGATGGCTTTCACATCGGCAATGTTGCCTTTTGCAAGACTTTGGAGCATGGCAACGCGGTCAAGCCAATAACGCATGCGCATTACTTTTTTCAAGTCTTTCTCCGAAAGGTTCTTGAAGAGCATGGTGAGGTTGTTGCGGAAATTGAGATGAGTCTTTCGCGGATTGCCCTGCGGAAGCGTGCCGCCACCTACATGATAGACCTTGCTGCCTTTTACGCAGTAAATCTTCTTGCCTAAAATGCGGAGGCGCCAGCAGAGGTCGATTTCCTCGTTATGAGCAAAGAATCTGCCGTCAAGTCCACCGTAGTTCAAGTAATCAGCCGTGCGAACCATCATGCAAGCTCCCGTAGCCCAATGAATTTCAAGCGGAGAGTCATACTGTCCTTCGTCTTTTTCTACTGTTGAGAATATTCTTCCACGGCAATAAGGATAGCCAAACTTATCAACGAATCCTCCAGCAGCACCAGCATATTCAAAGCTTCCTTTGTCGTGATACGCAAGGAGTTTCGGCTGACAAGCAGCACAATCAACATTGGCATCCATGAAAGTCACCATCGGCATAAGCCAATTTTCCGTAACTTCCACGTCCGAGTTCAGCAAAACGACATACTCATACTTCCCCTCAACGTCCTTAATAGCACGATTATAGCCTTCAGCAAAGCCATAGTTCTTATCAAGAACAATGGTCTTCACTGAAGGAAATTCCTGTGCAAGCATGGAAAGAGATTCATCAGTAGAGCCATTATCGGCAACGATGACGTCAGCTTCCTGAGAATATTCAACGACGGAAGGCAGAAACTTTCGCATCATTTCCGCGCCATTCCAGTTGAGAATGATTACTGCGGTGCGCATTAATCAACAATAAGATTCTCACCAGTCATCTCTGCTGGCTGCTCGAGTCCAAGGATGTGGAGGATTGATGGAGCAACGTCAGCGAGGCGACCATCCTTCACAGTTGCAGAGTTGTTGTCTGTAACGTAGATGAATGGAACTGGGTTGAGAGAGTGAGCTGTGTTTGGAGTACCGTCTGGGTTGATGGCGTTGTCAGCATTACCGTGGTCAGCAATGATGATTGCCTCGTAACCAGCTGCCTTTGCAGTTTCGATAACGTCACGAACGCAGTTGTCAACAGCAGTAACAGCCTTTGCGATAGCGTTGTAGATACCTGTGTGACCAACCATGTCACCGTTAGCGAAGTTTACGACAACAAACTGATACTGCTCAGTTTTGAGTGCTGCACAGAGTTTTTCCTTTACCTCGTAAGCAGACATCTCAGGCTTGAGGTCGTAAGTAGCAACCTTTGGAGAAGCCACAAGGATGCGGTCTTCGCCTTCGTATGGAGTCTCGCGACCACCGTTGAAGAAGAATGTTACGTGAGCGTACTTCTCAGTCTCAGCAGTGTGGAGCTGCTTGATGCCGTTCTTTGAAAGATACTCGCCGAGAGTGTTCTCTACGTTCTCCTTAGGGAAGAGGATGTGAACGCCAGTGAAGGAAGCATCGTATGGAGTCATACAGTAGTACTGGATGCCTGGGATAGTCTTCATGCCCTGCTCTTCCATGTCTGTCTGTGAGAGAACCTGAGTGAGCTCCTTAGCGCGGTCGTTACGGTAGTTGAAGAAGATAACAACATCGCCTTCCTCAATTTTGCCGTTTACAGTAGAGTTTACGATAGGCTTGATGAACTCGTCAGTTACGTCGTTAGCGTAAGAATCCTTGACAGCCTGAACCATGTCTGTAGCCTCAGCACCCTTGCCACATACGATGAGGTCGTAAGCTTCCTTTACGCGCTCCCAACGCTTGTCGCGGTCCATTGCATAGAAACGACCTACGATAGAAGCGATGTTTGCATCGTTTGCAGCACAAACGTCTGTGATCTCCTGGATGAAGCCAGCACCAGACTTAGGGTCAGTGTCACGACCGTCCATGAAACAGTGAACGAAAGTCTGCTGAGAAAGACCATACTCCTTACCGATTTCGATAAGCTTCTTGAGGTGGTCGAGAGAAGAGTGAACACCACCGTTTGAAGTCAAGCCCATGAGGTGGAGCTTCTTACCGTTTTCCTTAGCGTAAGTGTAAGCGCTCTTTACCTCTGGATTTTCAAGGATAGAACCGTCCTTGCAAGCGCGATTGATCTTAACGAGATCCTGATAAACAATACGTCCGGCACCAATGTTAAGGTGACCTACCTCTGAGTTACCCATCTGACCGTCAGGAAGACCTACGTCCTCGCCTGAAGCCTGAAGCTGAGAAACTGAACTAACTGCCTGGAGGTAGTCGAGATATGGGGTTGGTGTGTTGAAGATTACATCACCATTGTTGTGCTTTCCGATGCCCCAACCATCGAGAATCATCAATAATGCCTTTTTCATTTTTTCTATAGTGAGTTTTAATATTTTCCGCGCAAAATTAAAAAATAAATGCGAAATGCGCAAAATAATTGCCACAAATCGCATTCATTATTAATATAAGTAAGCGAACATGATTATTTTTGTAATCAAATCTTTGCCCTACAAGCTGAACTTCACTCCGCCAATGAACCATGCGCCAGGCTGCTTCACGTTGCCGTAATCCATATACTGCTTTGCAAAGATGTTGTTGGCTGAAAGAAAAATGCTGTAGCGCGAAGTGCGCCAATCAAGTCGAACGTCAACAAGCGAGTATGGCGAATAGTTCTGCTTCTCCCCTGCCCCATCGGTATAACTACCTATACGATCCTGAAAACGATAGGCGATGTTCATGTCAAGAGCATTGCTACCGCGATGGTAGAGGTTCATATCAAGCGATGCAACAAGCTTATGGCGCAGATACTCGAGAGTGTAGCGACTGAGAAGATTCTCCTTCTGTTCCTGCTCTTGCCAGATGTAGCTATAGCCAAGGGTGAATATCTTGAGTATGCTTTGCCCCGGAACAATCTGCTGCAAGTTCCAGCGGCTATTGAACTCAGCTCCGTAGCTGTTCACTTCAGTATGGTTTACTGAAGTCCAGACGCGCTCAGTCTCAGGCTTATTCATGTCGAGAATCCAGTCGATCATATTCGTGCCGTGATGCTTGAAAAGGCTGAGTGAAGCTACGCCAAAACGCGAAGCATATTTTGTTCCGACCTCAAAAGCCTGCATCTCTTCCGGCAGAAGGTTCTTGTCTGCCAGATGGCCGTCCACCTTGTAATAGAGCTCGGTGTATGTAGGCATTCGCATAGAGGTGTTGTACGAAGCATAGAGCTTCCAGTTTTTTGCCACCTGATAAGCAAGGTCAATGCCCGAATAGACATGATACGGCATCTCGTTCCATGTGTTGCGTAGAGCCATAAGACCGGCAGAAGCGGTGAAGTTCTTGTAAACAACATTATGCTCCAGATGCCATGAGTGGTTTGTGCGGTTAAGGCCATGATCGTAGAAGCGGTCTGTGCCAGCTATCTCATGAGTGCTGCTGAGAGGTTCACCTAGATTGCCGCTGAGCAGGTCTTCATTCTTTATCTCGTAGCCGGCAGTCGTGCGACCTAACGCCCAGTCAAACCAGACGTTGAGATTTGCGCCATAGACATCCGTCTTGTTGATGTTTGCCTTGCTCACGCCGCGTGTCCACTGGTAGTAATCCCTGTTCTGCTGCCAATAAACGGTTGGCTTCAGATGGATGTTCTTGGCAATGGAGAAATCACCGGCAATGGTTGCGTACATCTTATTGGTTCGCTCATACTGCTCGTCGCTTCCGAGACCATAGGAAGTGCTTGAGCCCCAGCGCTTTTGAGCCAAGCCGAAAGTGTACCTAAGACTTTGACTCAGACCTTGACTTTGGCCGAAGTTCACACTTCCTCTATAGAAAAACTTTCCACCCTCGTAATCATTGTTAAGGTTGTCTGCCTTTGAACGGTTAAAACCGTCGGAGCGGGTGTACGAACCACTTACGGAGTTGGTTATTCTCTCGTTAATAACAGGAGCATTAAGAACACCTCCAGCATTCAGATAACCGTAAGAACCACCTTCTACAAAAAAATCCGCTGAGTCATACCTTTGACTCCCTCCCACTGGGGGGAGGGTCGGGGTGGGGCTCTTAGTCACAATATTCACCGCACCAAGCAGCGACTGCGCTCCATAAACTCTGGCAGCAGGTCCTTCGAGAACTTCCACGCGTTCTATTTCCGAAAGTTGAATTGGTAGGTCTAGGGCATTATGTCCCGTTTGAGGGTCAGAAATACAGATACCATCAAGCAAGATAGCGATATGTTCGCTCGTGCCCCCTCGTATTGAGATATCCGTCTGTGCACCCATAGGTGCTCTCTGCCTTACATCCACTCCTACACAGAGTTTCAGTAAGTCGTTCACACTTTGTACCGCCGCACCCTGAATGTCTTGTGCATGCAGTACAGTTACCATTCTCGCCGCTTGTCCCGCCGACAGCGGAGCGCGTGTGCCAGACACTTCCACCTCGCTAAGGTCAAACTCCTTGTCCGTAGGGATCGTGTCGTTGTCAGCACGATTCACCTCGATGCTCACGCCAGAAGCTTTCGCATTCTGCAGCGTGGCAACAGAGAGTACGCCGACAAGCACCACTTTTCCGAGACAGGCAAAGAGCGCATAGCTCTTGCGAGAGAAGTGCTTGAATTTCAGCACTTCACGCTTTTCAAAGTAATTGCTT
Organism: Prevotella sp.; assembly: GCA_045597565.1. Taxonomy (GTDB): domain Bacteria; phylum Bacteroidota; class Bacteroidia; order Bacteroidales; family Bacteroidaceae; genus Prevotella. The sequence continues at coordinate 19,096 of JAZLKJ010000001.1, forward strand.
TGCATTTAGTTAATAATTATAGATTTCCCAAACCATTATCAGTTTGGCTGTGCAAAGGTAAACATTTTCCACGGATTTCCAAACATTCCATCGTAAAAATCGTCCATTAAGAGTGATTTTTTCCCCGCCTTACGATTCGTTTCCCCGAGCAAAGCAGTTCATTTTCTTATAAGAAAGCAAAATTTTTCTTATAAGAAAAGCATCTCATTTCTTACTAGAAAATTTTCTTTTTCTTATAAGAAAATTAATCGTCCGACGCGGCGATAGTTTTTGTCAGCCTTGGAGAGAGGTCATGTCCGCCTTGGAGAAAGATTTTGTCCAACAATGAAAGAGATTCTGCATGAACGACCTCGCCCATAGTTGACACCTTCAATTTTCCACCTAAAAACAGCCATTTATCTATCACCAATAAACAAAATAGGCTAATTTTATTTACCGGCAATAAATAAAAATCAACAATCTTTACCCTCTAAAGAAGGCTATCATTATAACCTATGACGAGGAAGAAGATATAATCACAGACTCCGGATTCACCATAGAGGTTATTCCAATATGGAAATGGCTGATACAATCAGAAACAGCCGCTGATTAGGTTTTTCTGACAATCAATTCAAATCCTCAGGCAATTCTAAAATCCCCACCATTACGTCATACTCTATTTAGAGCAACCGTAATGGTGGGGATCATTATTGCTTTATAGAAGAACTAGTTTCTATTCTTCTTCGTTGTCATCTTCTATTCCTCCAAATGCGGGAGCGTAGATTGGCTGAGTGCCGTCTGCGTAGGTATCGTCAGCATATGTATCATCCTCTACTTCACTCGCAATGATTTCAACTTCTGGTTTTATCTATCCTTTTATAGTTGTCTTTTTAAAGAGTTATCATTAGCTTAAAAGCCTCCCTTCGAGGGATATTTAGAGGGTCTCTTATTTCACAATCATCTTTACTCCGTCCACGATGTAGATCTTGCCCTTCTCCATAGTATTCACGCGCTTGCCGTCAAGGGTATATACTACAGAGCCGTCCTTCATAGCAGCCTCAACAGAGCTGATAGCGGTTGCGTTGCCATGTTGAATGTAGTTTAAGATTTGGGTCTTAACTGACAATACTTTGTCCTCTGCATCTTTTACATATACTAATACAACGATCTTACCATATCCCAAAGAGGAAATATCAATAGTCTGTAAGTCTTGGTCTGTTGATGTCACTTTTCGCATAGCATATCTAACATTGCTACCTATTGTTCCTGATATTTCTTCACCAGTTGCGTCGTTTATGATTCTATAATCATAATTACTAAACTCAGAACCATTTGACGTTAAAGATAAACTTAGAGTACCCTTGTCTTCATTGATCTGAGTAAATAATTCATAATCAGTGTTTGAGTTGTCAGGCTCAAATATCATTGTTTCAACAAAGTTATATGTACGTCGATTCATGGCTTTGTCATAAACATCTAATTGTGAAAGTCCCCAGATGCCAGGTGCAGAACCTCTTGGAAGAATCACCGTCGTCGTATATTTTTCCCATACAGTAGGGTCACCATTAAAAAATTTGGTATCAAAATTGCGGTGGTAGTGATATGCAGAATGAACTATTCCTTGCGGGTCTTTTAAACTGTAATAACATCTACCAAATCCTGATTTGTTATCTTTTACATAATAATTTATTGTAACCTTAGTTTCTCCATCCGGAGCTTCTGGATGCGTAGGTTCTGCATAGATGGTTATTCTATCTACATCCACAGTAGGTGCTTCATAGTCGGGATTTGAAGTTTCTATGTGAATGTATTTTCTTGGATTAATTTCTACGTTATCATAGAAATCAACAGTTGAATTAGTGCCAGCAAGATCCTGAGTAGCAATATGTGCTGCATAATAATCGGCTGTTGGGTAGAATTCTGTGATATAGAAATTGACGGTTGCAGTTTGTGTAATCGCATCATATACACCATATCCGTCCTGATCTGTACTTATAAATTCGCCATCTTTTCGAGCTCTTACGCGAGCAAATATTGTTTTAATGCCAACGTCATCCTTCACCTTATACTTTACTGATAACACCTTAACTGGATGATTTTCCAAAGTACCATCTGTTAATTCATAAGAAAGGCTGTTATCTTCTATTTCTGGCGCAAATAAATCTTCTAATGCATTGTTTATATAGCAATTCCAGATGCAGTCATTCTGTCCCTCAAAACGTTGGTTACCTTGTATATCGCTGACCACAATGTCTCCAGCTGTCCAATACCCACTTTTTGAGTACTTACTGATTGTTATTCTGCCTCGTAGATAATGATTATCGTTATTTACTGGCGACAGTCCGATATCTTGTGACTGAATGTGTATCATTCCGTCCTTATCTGTCCATGAAGGACTATAAATTCGTACGTATGCACCACTTGCACCATCGTCATATCCTTCTTCGTCATTTAATCTGATTTCGACAGTAACAGTTTTATCCTCTTGCGCACCGCCTTTAACATTCACCTTTAATTCTGTGATTTTGCCTGGATAATCGTAATCAGGATAAAGGTTTAATACTTCGAATGTTAAATGGTCTGGTATCTTTGAAACATAACGAACACCATGCATGATTCGATCTCGTATAAATTCATATTTAGGCAGAGAACGAGATTGTAACAATTCTGGATTCTTCAGGTAGTGAGCAACACTTTCTGCCATATCCTCATTAGGATTAAATGCATGAGCGTACGCAGAGACAAACTCTGTTGTTTTTGTTGTACTCCATCCACCATGATTTGGATCTTTATACCATCCGCCCAATTCTATCCAATCATTCTTGATCTCTTCGGAAAAAGTATATTCCCACAAGAAATGTGTTTTCTCGTGCAAAATAAGACGCAGGGTGCCGACATCTGTATTATTACCTCCGAATGCATTTTCCATAAATTCTATATAGCCGTTATCTACTGGCCACGAAACAGCTGCGGCTTCTGGGTATAATGGATGAGGAATTCCGTTCTGCCTACGAATTAGATAGTTTAGGTGTTCTGTTTTGTGAAAGCCCTCAGGAAGCTCCTCCAGCATATTTATGATACTTACTAATTCTGTAGGAAGGAAAGGCTGGAAATGGGTTGCATCTTCATTTGTGATATTCTTTGTCAATTCCGAATAATTCACATTCTGAACCTGACATCCAAATCTGTCCTTTAAAATGGTATTAACTCTATTTGTATCCTTACCGAAGTTTGTAACGTAGTTGACCATGGCATGATGCAATCTTTTTGAATAATATTTGCCTCTCACACCATCAAGATTAACTAAGAAAGGATTTGCATAAACAAAAGCATCTGTTGTGATCACAACTGATTTGTTTCCAGAACCTTCATCAGTGACGGAAATATCATCGTCTATAGAACTTGATGTTAATGTTACAACAGTTTTCCCCTTAAAATCCCATGAACATGGAATTGTTTTAATGGTTTCAAATAAGCGGTATGCGTATTCTTGTGTCCATGCGACCTCATCGTCAACTAGAATTATGTTGTAGTCTTTTTGTAAAATACTACTATAAGAGATTTCTGAAGGGACAATCATTTTTCCAAGCCATTCGATTTCTACAGGCTTATTGACGTAGGATGTTTGAGTGTATCCAGCGACACTTCCGTCTTCCTTCCACAAATGATTCCATGAGTTAGTGTCTTCCGTTTGCTTTGTGATGACAAGGCTAATAGGCACAATTGGATCAATGCTGCCATCTTTGTTCACATTAACAAACTTAGTATCAGGGATATTATAGCCTAAAGCCTCGATCTTAACAGAATGCAGACCAGTAGGAACATCTGTAAATTCAATAGTTCCATCAGATTCTACTACTTCTGTTTTCAAGAATGATTCAGAGCTAATTGATACGATGGCCTTATCACCTGTATCAATTCCCTGTACTACAACCTTCACAATGACATTAGCCGTCTGCGCCATAGCCAACAAAGTGTTGACTAAAAATGCAATAAAAAATAGTACTTTTTTCATAAACGTATTTTAATGTGATTTACATTCTGCCTGCAAGCCGATATACTCACCCCAAGATTCGGCACTCAAAAGATAACGGAAATGGAAAGACGTGGGTAAGTCGGTTCTCCTGCTTATCCCACTTTTGAGGCTCTGGTAAACCCTGTTACAAGGATAAGCAACCAGTCTGCCCACGTCATAGGGATATATGCAAAAGTAAAACTGCTATACACCTTACCTGCACACATACTACAACAATGTATGCATACAACAAGGTCATAGAGCCTACTAAGGATAAACACCCACGTGGACGTTTCGGTTGCGCTTTCTTCTTGTAACGATGAAAATTTACCAGACTTTCAAAAGTAGAAGACAAACGTTCGTAAACGTCCTTCTGATGCGTTGTCAGCGATGCGCATAGCACGATGCGCGTTGCTCAAGCATCAATCATTATGTATTAGAGGCTTTGCCTCTTTGGTACAGAAAGAAATCTGCACATTTCCCGCCGCCCTTCATTGATGGGCAAACTGGATTTCGCTGCAAAAGTAAGCAATTATTTTCTATCTCGCAAATAAATCAAGAAAAAAATAAAACACAAGCCGATGTTTGCGGACACGGCAATAAAAAAAGCGGCAGAATTCTGCCGCTGATATTAAAAAGAATCTACTCTTCTAGTTTATCAAGGAAACCAAGAACCAATTCATATAGTACATTTGGATCTTGTCGCCCATCCCATACGAGAATTTATGACATTCAGCACATCTTCATGCTTTACAGTATGATTAGCATCAACAGTTATTTTTTCAGCATATTCTATAGCCCCGACAATTACATTATCAGGTAATATAGCTGCAAGCTTTTGATGCTCTGTTATGTATTTTTGTTTAACAGCAATATTCATATTCTGCGATGAAGTTATATGTAATGACGCTGCAAAAGTAAGCAATTATTTTCTATCTCGCAAATAAATCAAGAAAAAAATAAAAACGCAAGCCGATGTTTGCGGGCACGGAAGTAAAAAAGCGGCAGGGTTTCTGCCGCTTTTTTATATTACATTTTATCGCACTTGGTGCGCTGAGGGCAGCGCACCTCCATAACGGAGAGCATTTGAAATAGTATTCACTTAATGTTTCATTTCGTTTTGCTACGAGTTTTGATCCGTTTTCCTATTTCTTAATTCTTGTTGCAAGGATGAAATATGTGATGAGGATGAGATATGCACCGAGAGAGAGCCACTCGCTGAGCGGATTTGCAAGCCAGCCGGAAGCGTCAAACTCAAAGCCACCGAACTTCAGACCTGCAGAAACCACTCCCATAAGTGCACCACCGGCAATGAAACCGCTGGCAATGAGTGTGCCAAGCTCGCCACGCTGATTGTTTATTTCTGCATCCTTAGAGCGAGTAGTGACAAACCAGTTGATGGCACCACCAACTACGAGAGGTGCGTTCAGTTCCATAGGGATGAACATACCGAGAGCTACGGCAAGGGCAGGTACCTTGAAATAGTTGAGAATGAGGGCAAGAAGTGCGCCGAAGGCATAAAGCCACCAAGGTGCGCCAGTGCCGCTCATAAGCGGTTCGATGACGGCTGCCATAGCATTTGCCTGAGGAGCTACGAGAGCGTTGTCGCCGACGAAGCCGTAAGTCTTGTTGAGGATTATCATCACGCCGCCAACAGTAGCCGCGCTGACGAGAATGCCGAGGAACTTCCATGACTCCTGCTTAGCAGGTGTAGTGCCAAGCCAGTAGCCTATTTTTAGGTCAGTGATGAAACCGCCGGCAGTGGAAAGTGCTGTGCAGACAACACCACCCATGATGAGGGCTGCTACCATTCCGGCAGAACCGTTCAGACCAACGGCAACCATGATGACAGAAGCAAGAATGAGCGTCATGAGCGTCATGCCTGAAACTGGGTTAGAGCCGACGATGGCAATGGCATTGGCAGCAACGGTTGTGAAAAGGAAGGCTATGATGCCTATTACGAGGAGTCCTACGATGGCATGAAGGAGGTTGAACTCAACGACTCCTGCGTAAAAAAAGATGAATGTGGCGATAAGAGCAAAGATAACACCGAAGGCAATAATCTTCATCGGGATGTCGCGCTGTGTTCTTTGAGTTTGACTCTGACGCCCCCCTCCTTCTACCCCACAAGGGGGAGTGCTTTGACCGCCCTTCAGTTCGCGAGCAGCAAGAGAGACAGAACCCTTGATAATGCTCCACTGCTTTACGATGCCGATGAGACCAGCCATAGCGATACCGCCAATGCCGATATGACGTGCAAAGGTCTTGAAAATCATTTCCGGCTCCATATCAACCACGCTACCCTGTGCCGCAACGGTGAATGTTGGGTTGAGTGTCTCAAGAAGTTGGTCGCCGAGGAAAGGCATGAGCGGAACGATGACAAACCATACAAGGGCTGAACCGGCACAGATAATAGCAGCATACTTCAAGCCTACGATATAGCCGAGACCGAGAACAGCAGCACCAGTATTGATGCCGAAGAGCAGCTTTGCCTTCTGAGCCATGAACGTACCGCCGGCAATAACGCGAGTAGTGAAAGCCTCTGTCCAAGTTCCGAAGGTAGAAACGAGAAAGTCATATATACCGCCAACGAGTCCGGCAATGAGGAGCGGCTTAGCCTGAGAACCGCCTTTCTCGCCCGAAACGAGCACCTGCGTAGTGGCTGTAGCTTCTGGGAAAGGATACTTGCCGTGCTGATCCTTCACGAAAAACTTGCGGAAAGGAATCAGGAAGAGTATGCCGAGAATACCACCAAGGAGTGAAGAGAAGAACACCTGGAAGAAGTTTACGGTAACCTCCGGATATTTCGCTTGGATGATGTAAAGCGCAGGAAGGGTGAAGATGGCACCTGCCACAACGACACCGCTGCAGGCTCCGATGCTCTGAATGATGACGTTCTCGCCAAGAGCACCCTTGCGCTTCGTGGCACTCGACACGCCGACGGCAATAATGGCAATCGGGATGGCAGCCTCGAAGACCTGACCAACCTTCAGTCCGAGGTAGGCAGCGGCTGCACTGAACAGAACCGCCATGAGAATACCCCATGTTACAGACCATGCGTTGACCTCAGCATAGTTCTTGTCCGCCGACATCAGCGGCTCGTACTCTTCGCCTTCCTTAAGCTCTGTGAAGGCGTTTTCCGGTAATGAATTCTTCATTTCTAAAACAATAAAGTGTTAAATATTGGTGCAAAATTACAAATTTTTATTAAAAACTGCGTATATTTCAAAATAAGTTTCTAACTTTGTCATGAAAATAAACCAAAACAACAAAATAACAATGGATTACTCACAGTTTAATCAGATGGTAAACGAGCGCGAAAACACCATCACACGTGCTTTCCCTGCGCTCATGAAGAAGGTTTACACTTGGATGGCTCTCGCCCTCGTCATCACAGGTATGACAGCATGGCTCACAGCCTCAAGCCCAGCCATTTTGGAAGCCATCTTCAGCAATTCAATTCTTTTCTGGGG
>JAZLKJ010000002.1:0-18748 GCA_045597565.1 Prevotella sp.
GCTCTCTGAGAGCTTCAATCACCACCTTTGCCTTGAACTCAGGGGTGAGTTTTCTACGAGTTGTTTGAGTCTTCATTGCGAGTGCAAAGTTACAAAAATTATTTGACTTATGCACTGGTTCGAAAATTTGGGAGTATTATATTCAGCGTGTCTCCTACATCTCTAAGTTTTGACGCAGAATCAAGTTCTCGCACACTCAAAATTACCACAAACGGAGCATGGTCAACAAAGTCTAAGAGCGAATGGGTCTCTATTTCTAAGGAATTCGGAAATGGTGATGCGACAATTACTGTTACTGCGGAAAACAATATTGGCGAGACAAATAGAGAAGGATATATCATATTTAAGGGGGCTGACGGAAAAGAATACACAGTTGTCTTGTCGCAAGAGTCATCTTATCTCAATGCTTCAGAGTCACCTCTAATTTTCAAATCCACTCCAAGTTCGCAGACTCTTACAATAGCTACCAATGTTGGTTGGACAGCAGAGTCAGATGTTGATTGGTTGTCGGCGGATCCATCGTCAGGTACAGGAGATGCAACAATCAAGTTGTCTGTTTTGGATAATGCATCGGCAGAGAGTCGTGACGGCCATTTTATAATAAAGAATGAAGTGACAGGGGCTACTAAGGTTATTTCTGTCACTCAGCTTGGAAAGACGCTATCACTTTCGGCATATTCTCTGTCATTCAAAGCTAATGGTGGTTCAAATACAATAACTGTAACCACAGACGCTCCGTCAAATGATATTGAAGCTGTGTCTTCGGACGATTCATGGCTGTCTGTAACAAAGAGTGCTAATAAACTTACAATTAAAGCCCTGTCTAATCCGACTATAGTTTCAAGAAAAGATTCAATAACCGTATCGTTGATGAATGTTGCCGGTTTGACGAGACAGATTACTGTGACTCAGGCCGAAGGCGCATTGTCTTTATCGCTCTCAACACAGTCTCTTTCTTTTGATGATGCTGGAGGTATCAAGACCGTTAATATAAATACAAATGGAGATTTGAACGATATTGTGTTAGACACTTCAGATTCTTCATGGTTGACAGTTACCCGAAGTGGTGATGTACTTGAGATAGAGACTGCTGTGAATTCTACTCTCTATTCAAGAACAGGTACAATTACCGTTTCTATGAAAAATGATGCAGGTCTTACCTATAAAATAACAGTTAATCAAGCAGCTGCTACTACAGGAACAATAAATGGACATGATTATGTTGATCTTGGTTTGGGTGTAAGATGGGCGACATGCAATGTGGGTGCAAACTCTCCTGAGGAATATGGCGACTACTATGCTTGGGGTGAGACGAAAACGAAGTCAAGCTATACAAGCTCAAACAGTTCTACTTACGGTAAATCTATCCCTCAGCTTATGTATACCTATCTTGATTACCCAAATTTGCATTTGTCAAAAAATGGGGATCCTTCTGCGCAGAAATGGGGAGGCAGTTGGCGCATGCCGACAAAGGCTGAACAAGAAGAGCTTCGCACGAAGTGTACTTGGACATGGACAACCGTGAATGGCGTATATGGTCACAAGGTTGTTGGCCCGAACGGTAATTCAATTTTCCTTCCTGCAGCAGGTTACCGCAATGGAACATCGCTGCTTAGTGCTCGTTCATTAGGCTTATATTGGAGTTCTGACCCTTATTTCCGTAGTGCTACTTCTGCTATTGTGAATGGGAAGTGGACCACTACTTATGAGGACGACATGTGGTTTGCATACTATTTGAAGTTTGATTCCAGCGGGCCTGTCAATCTCAGCGATAGTGACTATCGTTACTACGGCTACACTGTTCGTCCCGTCTCAGAATAGTGCTGCGCGAAGCGCACATCCAGTTAATTTGATTATTTCCCGAGCCACTTAGAGGCTCGGGGCTTGGGAGGGACGAGCAAGGAAGATTCTTTAAATGGAAAAGAGGGCTTTTGCCCTCTTTAATACCCTGTCTTATAGCGGAAACGACGCCCCATGGCATCGTTAGAGAGCGAATTTTAGTCATTTAACCTCAAATATCAGAACTTTACGCCTATTGTACAGATTAGCTGAGTGCGTTTGCTCGTCAGATCGATTGGGCGAGAAGGAGTGACGTAGCAGTCGAGGATCTTGTCGCTACAGTTCTGGTAAGGAAGGTAAGTGCCGCTTACTGAGCTATACAGGAAGGCTACGTCAGCGAAGAACTTGCCAATTGAGTATCCGGCTCCGCAGGTGAAGCGGTTTGTTGATTGCCAGTTTGTGTAGTCGGTAGTCGTGGCAGTCTCGATGCCTGGACTATTTATGAACATGTTGCGAACGCCATCCTTGCTGTAGATAGGGGTCTCAAGGTTGTAACCTGCTCGTAATGAGAAGTTAGGCGTGAGACGATACTCAGCACCGAGCTTCAGGGTGGAAACGCCCTTGAGAGTGGCTTCGGTGTGTGTGTTCATAGCTTTGTCGTTGAGATATGAGGATCCATTGCCTTCTTTCCACCAGTTGTATTTGTTTTCTTGCTTGATCTTAGACTTTATAGTAGAGTAGTCAGCGAAGTTGAAAGATGCACCGACGGCGAGATTTCTTCCGAATGTGGTTCCTGCAGTGAGACCGAACTTCCAAGGAGTAGTTATTGCGAAAGAATACTCACACCTTGTGTTTAACTTTGTAGGGAAGAGCATGTAATTATCCTCGTAAATGTAGATGGTGTGTGCGCCGTAAGTCTTGCTGTCAGAATCCAGGAAGTACCACATAGGCGATTCTACCGAGAGACCTATGCGGAAAGGATTTGTTTCCATAGGACGTACGATTATACCAGCCTTAATGTTGGTGCCAAAACCTTTAATGTTGTGAGTGTCATCAAGAGTGATGTTGCCGTTAGGTTCTCCAAGGTCGAGGACTTTCTCCTCGTATTTGGTTCTGTTCTTGTATTTTACGTCGGCAATAGTAATGGTGGCTCCCCAGAATATGCGGTCATGGTGGTTGCCGGAAATGGTGAAGTCATAGTTTGCGATGTAGCCTTTGCGGTCGCGCTTGAGTAAGTTATCATACGAACTGAAAGTCTGGTCGCCAAGAAGTGCGTAGTTGAGCTTATCTACTTGAGAGTCAACGATGTCTCCTCCTTTTTCGTAAGTGATGCCATTCTGCGAACCATAGACTGGGTAAGAGTAGGCGAAGGATCCGTCTTCGTTAGTAACGGTAATATCGCCATACTTCAGACCTTCGCTGGCAACAGCCATGATCTGGTTGAAGTTTGTGCTCCTGTGGTAGTTGATGCCCCAGTTGATGTAAGAGTTGAAACCGATGCGATGATTGAAAACAATACCCGCCTGGTCTAAGTTGACAACCGTTCTGGAGTCAGCGTCAGCATTGCCGATAGCTTCATGGTTAGACATTCCGAAGGAGACGCTTGCTGCGTTGGAACGGAAAAGTCCCATCGAAGCAGGGTTTTCAGATGCTGCAGAGATGTTTGCTCCGAGAGCTTCCATGGCACCACCCATACCTACGTAGCGAGCATCTCCGTTGAGGTCTTGGGTTGCAAGTTCTGCGTTTGTATATGTTTCTTGTGCATTGATGCTCAGGCTTGCGAGCAAAAGTGCAGCGGATAAGATCTTTTTCATATTTCTGGTTGGTATTTTGATTAAGATTAAAAATTAAAGATTAGAGATTAAAGGGCTGCGCACGTTTTAATTTTTAATTTTTCATTTTTAATAGGAAAAATGTATGTTATCTTCTGCCGCCAGCGCCTCTTGCACCGTATGAACCGGCTGCACTGCCGCTAGAGCTGTAGTTGTTTGGTGTGCTGGTAGTTACGCTGCTTGAACTGCTTGATGAACTTCTTGAAGAACTGCTACTTGAAGAACTGCTGCCGCTGTTGAAGCTGCTGTAGCTGCTTGATGAACCGTAGCCGCCGGAAGAGCTGCTGTAACTACTTGAAGAACTGCTGTAATTGCTTCTTGTAGAGCCATAGCTGCTATTGCCGCTTGCTGGAGTGAAGGTAGAGTAGGTACCATTAGAGTTGCGGCTTGTGTAGATAGGCCCCGACGAACTGTAGTAGTCAGAGTGTCCGCTGGCGCGGTTGGATGAGCTTGAGCGTGTAGGCATCCATCCTGGTGCGTTAGGAATGCTTGTCGTTGTGCGTACACCCCACTGGCTTACGCTTGTGGTAGTGATTCTGGAAGCGTAACTGCCAGAACCATGGTTTCTTGTGCTACTGTCTGAGTTGTGCTTGCCGGTACGCTGATGTGCTGTGGTGCCAACATAACCATAATTAGGAACGTAATAGTTTTCGTGATAAGGTCTGTTGTCGTAACTGCTTCTCATGCCGTAGATGCCGTTCCATCCGTAGTATCTGTCTGTGTAAGGATCATACCATGTGTACCACCATGGGTCTCGGTGGAAGCCGTAATACCATGGATCTCTGATGTAGCCGTAGTACATTGGGTCGTAGATTGCTCCCCACCAGCCTGGACCGAATGGATTGCTGAAACGTGGTGAAGGAAATACCCAATCCAGATTTATGCGGGTAGGGCTTATGTACCAAGGTGCAAACCAGTATGGAACGCCAGACATTGCGTCAATGTCGAGCATGACATAGTCGAAACGGCTTAATGTCCTGTAATATCTGAAATCTTCGTTTGGATCGTACAAATCGTCAGTACCAGTGGTGATGGAGAAGAAGTCGTTGTTGAGAGAATCACGATAAATGGTATCAGGATTTTCGTATGTGAAATGGCGGTTGTAGATGTCAACGTCATCGTGGTACAGACGACGATATAGGCTAACCAACATTTCCTGGTATGCGCGTTGTTCCATTTCTAACCGCGCTTGAAGCTCGGATATCTCTTTGTCCTGTTTTGCCCTTTTTTCTGCCTCTTTCTCGGCTTCATACTCTTCTTTGAGCTGAGCCTTTTCCTCTTTGCTCATTTTCTTAGGAGAAAAGTACAGATCGTCATCTTCTTCTACTTTCTTAGTTTTGCGGTCTGCGGCTTTCTTTGTTTCTTGTTCCGTTTTGCGCTGATCTTTAGCCTCCTTTGTGTCCTTATTAGGAGTAAAGTAGGTGTCTTCCTGAGCCATTGCTACTGTTGTGCCGGCTGCGAGGATAGTGATGAGGGAGAGTATGAAATGCTTCATGATTATGTTGTTATGGGTTAGTAATCTGCTGCAAAGTTATACATATATTTAATAATGTGAGGGGGAAATCCTTCTTTTTTGTGGGGGATTTCCCTAATAATGCTTAAAAAGAACCTTTGTTACGTTAAATTTGCCTAAAAAGTTCTTACCTTTGCACACGTTTCAAGGTTATTTATTCTTTATTATGACAGATACTTCTGCTTTAATATGATAGATACTTCTGCTTTTCAAAATAAAAAGGCGGCTTACTACACGCTGGGCTGCAAACTGAATTTCGCCGAGACAAGCACTTTCGGCGAGATGCTTGCTGCGTATGGCGTGACAACTGCAGAAAAGGGCGAGGAGGCTGATATCTGCCTTATCAACACTTGCTCTGTTACGGAGGTCGCTGACCGAAAATGCCGTCAGGCTATCCGTCGTATGGCGCGTCAGCATCCGAATGCCTTTGTTGCCGTTACAGGTTGCTATGCTCAGCTTGAAAGCGAGAATGTGGCGAAGATAGAGGGCGTTGACCTCGTCATTGGAAGCAACGAGAAAGCACAGCTTGTCCAGATTCTCTCTGAAAGGTTTTCGGAGCAATCATTATATCACCAAATAGAAAACTCGGAAAATCACCAAATCATCAAATCATCAAATGACAAGGTGTTTGTTACTCCCAAAACAAAGGATATCACATCCTTTGCTCCTTCATGTTCACGAGGCAATCGCACACGCTTCTTCCTGAAGGTTCAGGATGGATGTAACCATTTCTGCACCTATTGCACTATTCCATATGCTCGTGGCTTCTCGCGCAATGCTTCCGTGGAGTTTTTGGTGGAGCAGGCAAAGGAGGTGGCTGCAAAGGGTGGAAAGGAGATAGTGATTACGGGAGTTAATATCGGAGATTTCGGTCATTCAACTGGCGAAACCTTCTTTGACCTCGTAAAGGCACTCGATCAGGTGGAAGGAATAGAGCGTTATCGCATAAGCAGTATAGAGCCGGAATTGCTTACGGATGACATTATTATGTATTGCGCGCGTAGCAAGAAGTTCATGCCGCACTTTCATATCCCTCTGCAGAGCGGTTCTGATAAGGTGCTGAAACTTATGCACCGCCGTTACGACACAGCTCTTTTCCGTCATAAGATTGAACTTATCAAGCAGCATATGCCTGATGCCTTCATAGGAGTGGACGTGATGGTAGGCTGTCGCGGCGAGACTCCAGAGTGTTTCGAGGAGTGCTATGAGTTCCTGAAGAGCCTGGATGTGACGCAGCTCCATGTGTTTCCTTACAGCGAAAGACCAGGTACGGCAGCGCTTAAGATTCCATATATAGTAGATGAACAGGAAAAGAAGTGCCGATCGAATATCCTGCTTGCGCTGTCAGAGGAAAAGACCTTGGCTTTCTTTACGAAACACCTTGGTGAAGAGCGACTTGTGCTCGTTGAGAAGGGTAAGGGCAGGACGCTGAGTGGCTTTACGGATAACTATATCAAGGTTCAACTCAAAGTCACTGATAATAAGAGTGATAAAGGTCAGACGTCACAAATACTTGATAACACTATTTGCAGAGTTGTTTTAGACGATATAAATGCCAAAAAAGACGCTGTTCTCGTACACAAGGTTTGATGATTGTCAAATTAATGCCACTTTAACAATTTTTTCAAAAAAAATGTTTTAGCAATTCATAAAAACACTATACCTTTGCACCCAGAAAAAATAATAATAACACGATTGTATTACAATTAAAAAATTAAGAAAATGAAAAAGTTAGTTCTTATGTTCGCTGCTGTTGCAGCTATCTCTTTCGCATCATGTGGTAACAAGGCTGAGGCTCCTGCTGAGGAGGCTGACTCAACTGAGGCTGTTGTAGATTCTGCTGCTACTGATTCTACTGCTGATTCTACTGCTGTTGAGGCTGATTCAACTGCTGCTGAGGCTGATTCAACTGCTGCATAATAAGCAAGCGAACGGACAAAGTTCTATAAGTCGTCTGACTCTCAGAGTTGGGCGACTTTTTTGGTATTTATACGTAATATCTTTGTTTTTTGTTTGCTATTTAGATTAAAAATTGTACCTTTGCACCAGAAATAACCATTTTTGAAGGAAAAGATTATGACACTTTCTAAGATGAATCCTGCCCAGATGATTTTATTAGAATCATTTGCCAGCGTAAATACACAAGAGGAATTGAATGGACTCGTCAATGTACTGAAAATATACTATGCTCAGCTACTTGACAAGGAGATGGAACGATTGTGGGACAATGGTACATTGGATCAAACCGCTCTAGACAATATGCGACATGAACATTTCAGAACACCTTACAGGAAGTTGTAATGAAGCATATTGTTATAGACACAAATGCTCTGATACAGATACTAGGAGCACATAGCAAGTATAGGCATCTGTGGACGGATTTCCTTGCCGGCAAATACACTCTTTGCATATCAAATGAGATAATGTTTGAATACGAGGAGATGCTAAAAGAAAAAGGTTCTGCAAGAGCTGCTGATTTGTTCGTGAAAGTTATTTCGTACTCTGCGAATGTCCTTCGTAAGGATCCTCATTATCGATTAAACCTCATTGAGGCTGATGAGGACGACAATAAGTTCGTGGATTGTGCTTTTGCGTGTCAAGCGGAGTATATAGTCTCTGACGATTCGCATTTCAAGGTTCTTAACACTATTCCATTTCCACATATCATAGTGAAGAAACTTGATGAATTTGATAAGGAAGATTTCTCGCAATAAAGACGACGTAAATATCTTATTTAGACATAATAAACTATCCATATATACTGAAGAAGAAACTATAATCGCTAAAAATATAAATTATAACCAAACTACCAATAACAATAATCCTGCTTATTCACATATAGGTAATCTTGAGAAAGAGACTCATAATTTGTCGATATTATTAGGAGTTATTGGTGTTATGTTAATCATATTTATTATGTTTGGCGCTAATAATAGATGCTCGTCAAATAAAGTGGCACCTTCTTATGCTGCTGACAGTGTTGCTGCTGAATAATTCAGGCGAACAGACACAGTTCTATAGTCGTCTGACTCTCAGAGTTGGGCGACTTTTTTGGTTTGTTGAGATAGAATTTTAAAAATATGATAAAACCCCTTGAGCCTCTTATACTTTTCTTGGTATTTCTCTTCTTTGTTCCATTGAGTGCCTTTGCACAGAATGAAGAAGAGAACTTTCAGCGCTTGGCACGCCGTAGCATAGACGCTCATGAGGCTGTGGTGAAGAAGCAACAGCCTGATTATGACTCTGTTGCATGGCATGGTGCTGCGTATATTGGAACAAGCAGCCGCGGACATATTCTGCCTAACGGATTCTTCAACTACAAGAAAGGTAAGTTGCAAATGACTGGCAATGTCGAGATGGATTTCTCGCAGATAAATACTTCGCGCTCTGTGGAAGGCATCCATAGTAATGGAGATCATCAGCTTACGTACACGAATATTGCCAATCGCTATGAGCATGAAGATCTGACTTTCCGACTGGATTATCATATTGATAAACAGAATATTCTATCTTTTGATTTCTTCCAGAAGTATCACGCTGATAGGGTGGGCGAGACGGCTACTCGCCATAACAGAACTAAAGATGGTTCTGAGAATAATAAGTATGAAGACCAGCAACGTAAGGAATGGAAGATAAATAGCGGCTCATTGGTTGAGTATCTTCATAAATTCAGTTTTGGAGGTTCGTTCTCTGCGCGTGCTTATGTGAAGTATGACAATACTCCGACAGATAAAAATAGCATTGTATGGGGTAAGGAGATGGTCTATGATGAGAAAGAGGAACATTGGGCTCATCACTCAACTGACACAAAGGGACAGCTGCTATATCATTCTCCTAAATGGGGCGGTTTCAACTTTAGTCTTCGCGAGAAAGTTGGATTTATGAACACTCGCATAAGCGATGCCATATCCCTGTTTGACTATCATGTCACTCAGGTGCTCACATCTGGTGCGCTTAACTATCGTGTCGGACGTTTCTCTTTCGTTGCTGAAGGTGGATATGAAAGCTACCACCACAGGCTTGAGACTCTTAGTGACAATACGAAAGGCGATGTCATGAATACTTATCGTGATTTTCTTTATAACCTTTCGGCAACGTGGAAGATTAATGATCGGAATACGTTCACGGCAAGCTATAAACATAGCATCAATCGCCCTACTTACACGCAGCTTTATCCGTTTGTACATGTCGGTTCGAACATCGGTTCTCGTGTGAAAGGTAATGAGGACCTTCAGCCGTCAGTAACAAATCAGATTCAGGGAAAATATAAGTTTAGCGTGCCAAGTCTTACGCTTACTACCAGCGTGACTTATCAGAAGAAGTCGAAGGATATAACGAGCATTGCTGCTTACGACGAAGAAGAGCAAGTGAATGTGAAGACTTGGATAAACGATGCAGAATACAATACTGTCAGAGGAGCTATAGAAGGTGAGATGCGTGCGGGTAGATTCAGTATGACTTTTGGTGCGCGAGTGCAAAGACTCTGGTACGACGGTGAGACAGTATCCGAAGACAAGGCTTGGTCGTATAGTTTCAAGATTCGTCCGCAACTGAAGCTTCCTAATGATTGGATGCTTTCAGCCGTGTCGCTTTATAATGGTCGTGAAAGTCACCTTCATTGGTATAGTAATCCGTTCACTTATCTTGCATTCCGTGCGCAGAAGCAGCTTGGCGATTGGGCTGTCTATGGATTTGTGCAGGATATTCTTAATGAAAAGCGTGTGAAAAGCGAGAATAGTAACAATAATATCATCGTTACTGCCAATGACTACAACTCAAGATCTTTGATTATTGGCTGTTCTTACAGATTTTAGTAGGATTTTTCTGTAGGAATAACACTATAGCTATAGGTGTGTTCTATAATTACAGAATCTCATTCAGTGGAATCATCACGAAGTCCCGCTCGTACATCTTAGGGTGGGGGATAGTAAGTCGCGGAGAGCTGATGTGGAAATCATCGTATAGAAGAATGTCTATGTCGATGATGCGGTCAAAGTGCCTACCGTTTATGGATTTTTGTGTTCTACCCATGTTGCGTTCTATCTGCTGAGTTATGTTTAGACATTCTTCTGGAGATAGGTCGGTGTGGACAAGAACTGCGGCATTAAGGAAAGTGTTCTCCGAAACAAAATCAACCGGATCGGTAGAAATAAAAGTCGATTGGCGCATGACTGTGCCAACCGACTTGTTTATTTCTTCAATGGCATCAAGCAGGTTCTGCTCCTTGTTGTCAAGGTTTGTTCCTAATGAGAGAAATAGTTTGTGCATGACGATTATGCCATGCTGTTAATAGCATGGAACTACTGTTTTAGTCATTGAGAATCAGCATACAGTCGCCGTAAACACCGAACATATAGTCGTTCTTCAGTGCGAGCTTGTAGGCCTCCATGATGAGCTCATAACCTGCAAAAGCAGCTTCTGCCATGAGAAGAGTAGTCTCTGGGTAATAGAAATTGCAGACCATGCAGTTTGCTACGCCTGATTCGTAAGGAGGATACATGAAGCGGTTTGTCCAGCCGTTGTATTCCTTCAGCGTGTTGCTTGTGCTCTTCGCGGTCTCGATAGCCTTGAAGGTACTTGGACCTACGCAGAGAATCTTGCGCTCAGGATATTTCTTTGTATCGTTTACGATGCGGCATGCCTCTGCGTTAACGACCATCTTCTCAGAGTCCATCTTGAACTTTGATAGATCTTCAACCTCAATGGTGTGGAAACAGCCGAGGGAAGTGTGTACGGTAACGTATGCAAAGTTCACACCCTTTATCTCAAGACGCTTGAGGAGCTCGCGAGAGAAATGAAGGCCTGATGCAGGAACAACGATGGCACCTTCGTTCTTTGCGTAGAGTGTCTGGTAGCGGTCAGCATCGTCTTCCTCTAATGGACGCTTGTCAACGATGTAGTGAGGAACAGGCACCTCGCCGAGAGAGAACAGTTCGCGTCGGAAGTCCTCGTCTGTAGAGTCATAAAGGAAGCGGAGCGTGCGTCCACGGGAAGTAGTGTTATCCACCACTTCTGCTACCATGCTGCCAGACTCGTTGAAGAACAACTTGTTTCCGATACGAATCTTGCGTGCTGGCTCGACGAGCACGTCCCAGAGGCGCATGTCAGAGTTTAGTTCACGGAGAAGGAGAACCTCAATCTGTGCATCAGTCTTTTCCTTCATGCCGTAGATACGTGAAGGGAAGATCTTTGAGTCGTTGAAGATGATGGTGTCGTTCTCGTCGAAGTAGTTGATGAGCTTCTTAAACTGAATATAGGTAGGCTTGCCATCTTCGTCCTTGAGAGTTTCGCCATTCTCATCTGTTTCAAACATCTCGATTTTTCCGCTCTTCTTGTGAATGATCATCATCTTTGCCTCGTCACGATTGTAGGCAGGATGCAGAGCGAGTTTGTCTTCTGGAAGTTTAAATTTGAATCTTGAAAGTTTCATATCTTGTTTAGTTCTTTTGCTTTTTATAGATTTCTACATGCTCCTCCACCCACTCAGGGAAGGTGTCAAAGTCAATACAGTCCTCCACTCTCACGTTTCCAACCCTTGTTCTGCGCAAGGCTGTAAGGAAAGCGCCACTGCCGAGAGCCTCACCGATGTCGCGTGCCAGGGCGCGGATGTATGTTCCTTTGCTGCATACCACGCGTATGCTCAGCAGCATCTTTTCGGCATTGAAGTCGGTGGCCTCTATCTCGTCTATCTTCAGCGTCTTGGCTTTTAGCTCAACCTTCTCGCCGGCTCTTACCAGCTGATAGGCGCGGTCACCGTTTATCTTGCAGGCAGAATACTCTGGTGGCACCTGCTGAATCTCGCCGATGAACTTCTTGAGTGTCTCGTCAATAAGCTCTCGTGTGATGTGTCGGGTAGGGTAGGTGTGGTCAACGGTATGCTCACGGTCGTAGCTTGCCGTTGTTGCACCGAGCTGCAAGGTGGCTGTATATTCCTTTATGTCGCGTTGCAGCGAGTCGATCTTCTTTGTCGCCTTGCCTGTGCAGAGCGTCAGCACACCTGTAGCCAGCGGGTCGAGTGTGCCAGCATGTCCTGTTTTCAAACGCTTTATGCCCAGCTTCCGTGATAGCAGATAGCGACATCTTGCCAAGGCACCGAAACTGGACATTCCGTATGGTTTGTCAATATGTATTATTTCTCCTTCGAAGAAATCCAAGGGCTTAACTATTTTATATATTAATGATTGAACAATCTTGTTTCCTGCCGTACGGGGCTTAGAGTGCGGAGTATATTAGCAATCCGGCTCCGACTATAGCGCAGTATATTGCAAAGTAGATGAGCTTGCCTTTCTTTACGATGTTTATCTTCCATTTGCAGGCGAAACAGCCACTTACGAAAGCGGCAATGAAGCCTACGACCATTGGTATGACGTCCATCTGACCAGCTGTCACTTCCGCTGCATGTTCTGCATCAGGAGATATTATGTGGCGCAAGTCGAGAAGTGCTTCACCGAGTATCGGTGGTATGACCATCAGGAAAGAGAACTGTGCCAGTTTGTCCTTCTTGTTGCCGAGCAGCAGACCTGTTGCTATAGTAGAGCCTGAGCGGGAGAGACCTGGAAGTACGGCGCAAGCCTGTGCAAGTCCGATGATGAAAGCGTTAAGAGGGGAAATGTCCTCTTTCTGGCGTGGTTTTGCGAAATAGCTGAACGAAAGCAAGAGTGCTGTCAGGAGAAGGCATGAGCCGACAAGGATAATCTTCACCTGCTCGTTTCCTTCGTAGAGACCTTCTATGACATCCTTGAAGCAAAGTCCGACAACGCCAACAGGTATCATTGAGACGATGATGCACCATGTGTAACGCTGCTCGTCGGAGAGTCGGTTGTAGAAGTTTACGCCTGAGCCAGAGCGGCGAAGCGGTACGAAAAGTCCCTTGAATATCCAGAAAATCTCTTTCCAGAGAATAACGAGCGTACTCAGTACTGTTGCTACGTGAACAAGGATGTCAAACTGCAAGCCGCCAATTTCCGTTCCAAGAAGGATCTTGCCGAGTTCAAGGTGACCGCTACTGCTGATGGGAAGATATTCTGTTAGTCCTTGTACCAAGCCAAGGATGAGTGCTTGTAACCAGTCCACGGATTAAAATGAAAATTGAAAAGTGAATAATGAGAAATAATTCCGCCTTTTACTCCTTAGTATCCTTTGGCTTATGGATGATGGCGTAGATGATAGAGCAGAAGCCTACGAGGCTGATGATAGGAGCAACGACGATGCGTCGTGCGCTGAAGATATCCGGATTGTATGCCTCGTTGGTAGAACCACTGCCACTCATGAGTATGAAGCCGATGATGACGATTACCATTCCGATGGCGAGTAGTATGAAGTTTGTCTTGTCGAAAGCAAAGTTGCGTTTCATGTCGTCTTGTTTTATTATATTTTATAAAGGTCGCTGGCCTTCATGTTCAGGAACTTGTTCACGGAGAAATATGAACAACAGAATGTGATGAGCATACCGAAGATGAATATAGCGACAGCTGTTATCATGAGTACATCCAGTGTCAGCACATTGAGGATTTCCGGCTCATTGGCTGTCATTACGGAATATCCAATGCCGAGAACGATGCATGCTATGATTGAGGAAATGAATCCTGCGCTGAGAGCGTTCTTGAGGAAAGGCCAACGTATGAAGCTCCATGAAGCACCTACCAGTTTCATCGTTCTGATGGCGAATCGGCGAGCATAGACACCGAGGCGTACCGTGTTGTTGATCAGAGAGAAAGAAATGACCGTGAGCACGGCTGCGAGAATCAGCAGAGCGATGTTTATCTTGTTTACCATCTGGTTCACCTGCTCTATGAGGTTCTCCTGATAAGTAACTTCCTGAACGCGCTCGTCCTTCTCTAACTGGGTGGCAATCCACTGCACGGAGTCGTTGTTGGCATATTCCGCGTTGAGACGGATGTCAACCTCTGCCGAGAATGGGTTAGAGCCGACAAAGTCAGCTGGATCTGCGCCGAGTTCCTTCTCCTGCTCAAGCGTAACCTGCTCCTTGCTGATGAACTCCACGGAAGAGATATACGTCTTCTTGCGAACTTCATTGGCGAAGGCCTGTCCCTGAGCGTCAGGGAGTTCTTTGTTAAGATACAGGGTGATGGAGAGATTCTCCTTTACGTAGTTGGAAAGATTGTGTGCTGAGAGCACGAATGTTACTACCAAACCGATAAGAATCAGCACCAAAGAAGTACTGAAAATAAGGGTAATAGTTTGGAAACTACGTGAATTATTGCTTGGTTTACGTTTATTTTTCTTCATTTGGGTGCAAAATTATGAAAATTATGCTAATTTTGCAACGATTTTCAACAAAAATGTCTTCTCAAGGCTTTTTTTATTAATTCTTAACAAAACTATGTCAACAATAATATACACTTCTCCTATTTTCGGTCCTGTCCGCAGTCGTCGTTTTGGAATCTCACTCGGAATAAACCTGATGCCGGGAGACGGAAAGATCTGTACCTTCGATTGTATATACTGTGAATGTGGTCTCAACCGTGATTATCGTCCCAAGCAGAAGCGTCCTTCTCGCGAGGAGGTCAGTGCCGCCCTTGAGGCGCAGCTCATAAAGATGTCGGCGTTAGGCGAACTTCCTGACGTATTGACCTTTGCTGGCAATGGCGAACCGACGGCACACCCCGACTTCCCTCATATCGTAGATGATACGGTTGCATTGCGAGACAAGTACTGTCCTAGCTGTAGCATCAATGTCTTGTCCAATGCTACGATGCTTCATAAGGAGGAGGTGCGCAATGCTTTGCTGAAAATTGATAGGAATTGTCAGAAGCTTGACACCGTAAATACCGAGTATATCTTCTTGCTCGACCGTCCGCAGTCGCCTGCTTACAGTGCGGAGACTGTTGTCAATCAGCTATGTCTTTTCCGTGGTAAGGTTATTATCCAGACCATGTTTCTCTGTGGCGAATATGAAGGAAAGGATGTAAGCAATACGTCTGATGCTTACATCCTTCCTTGGCTTGAAGCACTGCAAAGGATTGCTCCTCAGCAGGTTATGATTTATACCATCGATCGCGAGACACCGGTCAAAGGTCTTCAGAAAGCAAGTCACGAAACTCTTGATACCATTGCCGCCCGTGTAGAGGCTTTGGGCATCAAGTGCTCTGTTTCGTATTAAGTGAAAAGTGAAAATTCCCTTATATTTCCCTCTGTGCAGTTTTGATGTAGTCTTTACTGCTGTCAACGACGATTATTACGCGGTCGGAGCCGTTAGCGTATGGCACGTCGAGCTTGAACTCCTGCTTTCCGTTCTCGTATTCGCCCAAGAACTCTAGCTTTCCGTTCTTCGGATTCATCACCCACACATTTTTCTTTGCTCCCGAAATCTTTGTCAGGTCGAGTGTGCAAGGCTTGCCAGTGTAGTTGTAAACCAGTAAGTAGTCGTTGCCGCGTGTGGCAATGATGCGGTCGTAGCGTTCGCCGTTCTGGCTTGCTATCACGCTCTGGTCAGCCTTGCGCTCTGTGAATGGGAAGGCGAGCATCAGTTGCTTTAGATACTTCATCTGCTGATAGCCAGGGTCTTTCATGGCGTCCCACCAAGACTTCTCTGCTCCGAAGCTACCCAGTACACCTGGGCGCATGAACTGCATTATTGAGTTGTGTCCGTAAGTGTGACCGAACGCACCGCCGAAGACTGCCCAGTAAGCATAGCGGCGTACGTCGTAGTCCATCCAGCGTGCCTCGTTGAAGTCGTGCAAGCCCTGTGGGATGTCCTCGTATGAAGGCTCACCGTCGATTGTTGGTTTCAGCGGAGTCTTTTCAAAGCTCATGTCAACATAGCGCCAATTGTCCTCCTCAGTGTTGTCCTTGATGGTGTAGTCACCGTCGCCGCGACGCTGTCCGTAGCGTCTGTGTCCGCTTTGGAACATGTTGAAGTCCAGCCATTCGCGGTCGTTGAACCAGCGTGCCGATGTTGTTCTTCCGCGTGGGTGGAAGGTCATGATGTGGTTCTTGTCTATGCTCTTTATGGTGCGAGCCAGTGCGTCCCAGCTGTCCATACCCTTGTCGCCGAGGATGTCACCGCCAATCATCCAGATGATGTTCGGCTTGTCCTTGTAACGCTCAGCGAGGAACTTGCCCAATTTCTTCGCCTTATCTACAGGCATCTTGCTTATCTGGCTGCCCCAGATGCAGTCAAAGGCAATGTAGATGCCCTGGCTTTCAGCGAAATCCACGATGTAGTCCAGATGGTCCCAGTAGCCATAGACACCCTTCTTTGTGTATGGAGCGAAGTCGAAGGTCTCGTCGTTTGCTTGCTGACCGTAGATGTTGAATGTCGGAATGGCATTAAGCACCTGTATCTGTTCCACGTTGTAGCCTTGCAGACGTTCCGTTGTCAGGTAGTATTCCACATCGTCGCGGTTCATGCGCTCTGGTAGAAGCCATGCCGTGTTGCCGAGCCAGAAGAATGGCGCGCCGTTCTCATGCACGATGTAGAGCGAGTTGTCTGATACTTTCAGTTTGCCGTTGCTCCAGGGTTTATAGATTGGAGCTGCTACGGCAGTTGAGATAGCCAGTGCGATGAGGACTATCATCGTAAGGATAATGTTTTTCTTCATATTTCTTGGTTAGTTATAAGTAGCTATGTAAAATTATTAATGTAGATTTCCGTCTGCAAATATACTAAAAAATCTTTATTATATATTATAATAATGTAGTAAAGTGCCGCTTTTCGTCATGAAAATCAATTATTTTGTAAAAAAACGACTAAAGAATGCCCCTAAGTCCGAAATGTTTCGTAATTTTGCCAGCGGAATGAAAATAAACCAAGTGCTTGTTGCCCTTGAAACTTTTGCTCCTCTGCCGCTGCAGGAAAGCTACGATAATGCTGGTCTTCAGATTGGATTGACAGGAGAGCAAGACGTTACAGGGGCATTGTTGTGTCTGGACGTCACTGAAGACGTCGTTGACGAAGCTGTCAAGAGTGGCTTCAATCTCATTGTGTCCCACCATCCGCTGCTGTTCCGTGGCTTGAAGCGCATCGCTGCCGACGGTAGCAGCGTGGAGCGAATCGTCATGAAGGCTATCCGCAATAACATAGCCATTATCTCCATGCACACCAATCTGGACAATGCTCCTGGCGGTGTCAACCACAAGATGGCGGAAAAGCTCGGACTTTCCGATGTCAGCTTCCTACAGCCGTTCTCTCGCGGTGGTCATGAAGGCGGCTCTGGCGTCATAGGTACGCTAAGTGCTAAGACGCTCGGCGTTCCTGTCGTGGAGTATATTAAAACCGTGTTCAAGGCACCTTGTGCCCTTTGCTCTCAGGAAGTGGCAAGACCTATGGGGGCTGATGGCTCTAGGGTGAAGATTGCTATCTGCGGCGGTGCAGGTTCCTTCCTCCTTGCTGATGCGAAGGCTGCTGGCGCCGACTACTTCATCACTGGCGAGATGCACTACCATGAGTATTTCGAGGCTCTTGGCGATATACAGATAGTCGTTCTGGGACACTATGAGACGGAGCAGTTCACCTCCGAACTCCTTCAGCAAGTCCTTGCCGACAAGTGCCCAGAGCTTAATACGCGCCTTTACGGAAGTACCAATCCAGTGGTGGTTTATTAAATCATCCAATCATCCAATCATCCAATCGTCAAATCATAAATCATAATATATTATGGCAAAGAAAAATCCAGAAGATTACACAGTAGAAGAGAAACTGAAGAACCTTTATTCGCTTCAGGCTACTCTCTCATCTATCGACGAGAAGCGTGCGCTCCGCGGTGAGCTCCCTCTCGAAGTTCAGGACATCGAAGACGAACTCGCTGGTCTCAAGACTCGCCAGGAGAAGATCGCTACTGAGATTCAGGACTACAAGAAGGCAATCGCCTTCCGCGAGAATGAGATTGAGGAGGCTAAGGCTAACATGGAGCGCTATAAGGAGCAGATCAACGAGGTGCAGAACAACCGTCAGTACGACTCGCTCACTAAGGAAATAGAGTTTATGGGCCTCCAGATTGAGCTTGCCAACAAGAAAATCGCTGAGGCAGAGCGCAAGATTGACGAGCGTACAGACGACCTCCAGCGCACTCGCAAGGACATTGAGGACAAGGATGCTATCCTCGAAGAGAAGAAGAACGAGCTCGAAGAAATCATCGACGAGACACGCGCCGATGAAGACAAGCTCAAGATAAAGGCTAAGGATCTTGAGGCAAAGATCGAAAGCCGTCTCCTTTCAAGCTTCCTCCGCATCCGCAAGAATGCACGCAACGGTCTTGGCGTTGTTTACGTACAGCGTGATGCTTGTGGCGGTTGCTTCTCAAAGATTCCACCACAGCGTCAGCTTGACATCCGTCTCCACAAGAAGATCATCGTTTGCGAATACTGCGGTCGCATCCTCGTTGACCCAGAGCTCGCTGGCGTTAAGATAAAGGCTCCAGAGGAGAAGAAGACTACTCGCAAGACTCGCGCTACTCGCAAGAAGAAGGTTGAAGAGTCTGCCGAGGATTAAACGTTTAGGAATGAAAATAAGAAATGCGCTACATCTCTCACGAGCTGCAACGCACTGCTATCTAAACAAAAAAACTATCAAAAGAGGAAAATTGGCGGCCTCACGGTGACCAATTTCTTGTTATCACAATCTTTTGTTTACCTTAAATAAAACTAACCTATCAAAAATTAA
>JAZLKJ010000003.1:0-75922 GCA_045597565.1 Prevotella sp.
ATATCGTGGTTGACGTGATCTTTGTCGTTCAAAAGTTTGTACATCTCGTGAATTTTGTCTAAATTTGCAGCCATAACAGAAGTTGGATTAGGTTTTGAAACTTGCTTTGTAGTAACTGCAAAATTACAAAATTTTCTTCAATTTCTGTTATTTTTGACCACTATTTTACATGTTTTTTTACAATCCAAAACCACCTTTCAAAGGGTGGGAAACTTTAGTGACTTTACCTGAAATAAGAAAACGATCCCAAACAGCCAAATCCTCATAACCTTACTACCTAATAACCTCAAAACCAGCAACTTGAGCACTTGCGAAACTTGATTCAATTATCTTCATCTATATGCAGGTAAATCTTTCCGTCTTCTGCTTTTTGTGACGATAGCCAAGGGGTAGTCTTAACCAGTTTGTAGAAGTTGTTCTGCGCGATTCCTTCTCGCTCAAAGATATGCAGGCATTGATGCATGGCATCCTTAAGCAATGCGCTATGTGTAGGCGATGCCTGGAGGAAAGTGCGTATCTCACTTGCCACCTCATCTCTCCATGCCACTTTGCGCGGGCTGGTGTGCTCCTTAACCTTTGCGTGCCACAAACGATTGTCTGCTTCCGGGATTTCTTCGGTGAGGCAGAACATATTCCTGTCTGCATTCAGACGCCTGCAATCCTTGAGAATATAGCTGCGTACAGATGATTTATTCATGTTCATGCCAAATGCAGCTAAATGATTCATCACGTCATCAAGGGTGAAGCGAATATGTTCCAAGCAGTATTCATGGATAATCTCCGCAGGCATACGCTGTCGTTGGCAATCCTCACGATACACCCATCTGCTTTTGCCCACAGGTATGCACCAAGGAAATTTTCTTCCCACAACAGTTATACTGGTACACTTGTTTCCACCAGAACGCTCGGCATATTTTTCTTGGAGCTGTGCAGATGCCACGTCTTTCTCCTCATAGATGATTCGTGCCAGACCTTGTGTGACATTCAAGTGTTCAAAACGCAATTGGAACAAGTCTTCCGACATTTCCTCAAACACCTCATCATGTTTCAGCAGCAAACGTATCAAGTCTGCATTCAGCTCTGTTCCTGATTTCCACTGCTTCTGCTTCACTATCTTTGCTAAAATATCGTATGTTGACATAGGACGAACTTCGCCCTGTAGTAAATAGAACAATGACGCATAATGGACGTTGAACACTCGTTTTTCGATATTTTCGTCAACAAGAATCTTTTGCGTCTTGATCCAGGGGATAGTGGTGTCGCCAACTACGACCTTCTTGCACATAAGCAAGGCTATGGCTTCAAGTCGTGAACTATCCAACCATCTCTTCTCTTTTACCATACAGCATGTATGGCTTTTTGAATAAGCATTAAGCTCTTCTTGGAAATCCTTCCTCAGTCGGATTCCTCTTGTGAACTTCTTTGATGGGTCGCTTGACAACAATTCTTTGCGAATCTCCATGACTATCATGCGTATTCTCTCGCGCGTAACGGGACGAATGCCGTCAACACCGGCTTCCAGTTTCTCTGATATTTCCGTCAAACTGCATCCTTCTACATAGAACGAGCGAAGGACAAAAGCTGTCAAAGCGGAAATATGGCGTAGATGCATATTTCCTATCTGCTTCAGTAGCAGATCCACTTGTTCCATCAAGTCGAGTTCCATGTCTTTGGGCAAGCGTGGCAGTTCATTGGCATAATCGGTCTTACGGTCTGGCAGATGTGTCTCCTGACTGCTATTTTCCAGCACATCATCCTGGAAATCAAACTCCAATTGAAGCTGGTTGTATGTATTCTTTCGTCTTGGCATATAGTTTCGATGGGGCTAATCTGGCAAACATTGTTTCTAAAAGTTTGTGCAAAGGTACAAAATATTTTTCAACGAGACAAGAAAATACAAGACGTTTTACACAAATATTATCATTATCTACCTGCATCAACCACCATCGACATGACAGAAACCGCCGATACGTTATGCGTACGAGTGCATTCCAGAGAGGAAGAAGTTGACACCGAAATAGGTGATGATGACGGTGAGGAAGGCGAGAACCATGTAGATATGATAGGCGCGGACGTTGGTGGAGAAGAGCGATTTGTGGAGCGGTACGGCGTAAATCATCAGTGTGATGAGTGCCCATGTTTCCTTCGGGTCCCATCCCCAATAGCGTCCCCACGAAACATTCGCCCACACTGCGCCTGTGAAAATGCCGATGGTCAGAAGGGCAACGGCGGGGAAGAGAAGGGATGGACTATGACAGACCCTCCCCGACCCTCCCTGAGAGGGAGGGAGATGCTGACATTTACTCTTGGACATAAACAACGCCTGCAAGGAGATAAGGGCGAGGATGGCGAAAAGCGAATAGGCTATCATTACCACCATGACATGTATGGCAAGCAGTGGTGACTGCAAGACTGGCATGAGTGGCGTGAGTTGCGGCGTACCGTATGCCAGCACAGAAACGAGCATGGCAAAGGATGAAACCAAGGGACCGAGGGCGGAGAAATGAAAAGTGAATACTGAATAGTGAAAGATATTGCCGAGAAGCGTAATCGTTATCACTACCCACGCCATGAATTGCATCGTCTCAAAGCCATTGCTGAGCGGCACATGCCCACTGACTATCCAACGAAGAACGATGGAGAGAGTCAGATAGAGGAAGATGGCTGAGGATAATGTAGTTTGTGACCAGCGACAAAATCGCTGGTAACGGTGGCTGTTTGTGGAAATGAGGCTGGCTATGCAGAGCAGCAAGCTGAGGGTCAGGAAAAGCATCACTGGCATGCGCTGGGCAAGGAGCTTGTTATAGAAACGTTCCAGAGCAAGCGTCTGCGGAATAGGCGCGTGAGCAGTTTGATAATTTCTTATCTTGGCGATAAGAGTATGGGCGCGTTCGTTGTCGCCAGCAAGAATCGCCTCTACGAGATAGTCCATGGAATGCTTAATGAACTGAAACTCCTTCTCGGGAACATCCTTCGGAAGTTGTGTGCTGCCGGGGGAGTACCAATGACCGTCACGTTCGTTCAGTGGGAAAATCCTTGTGAACTCGCCAGCGTAGAACATACTGACGATGCGCACTTTCTCGTCTGACTCGCGGATAGCCTTGCGGTCGGAAGCTGAGAGCGTGCCGTCGTTTAGGTACGGCTGCAGCTTGTACTCGTTGGACTGCGTGTAGAAATCGCGAAGTGTAGCCCAAGAGGAGCTGATGCCGATGATGGTCTGCACTTTGCTGCTCTTGACCTTTATGATAGGCTTGCGCTCCCACTCGTCGTAATGGATCATCCAATTGACGAAAATCTCGTCTGCCGAGAGTCCTTCCCAAGAGGACTTGCCAGAGAGTTTCTGCACGAAGTCAGTGGCAGCAGTGTTCAAAGGGCAGATGCGGCCGTTGTAGAGCACAGCAATGTCACAGAGGTCGTGAGAAAGACCCTCCCCAACCCTCCCTGAGAGGGAGGGAGATGCTGACGGTTGAGCAAAGAGCGATGAGGGCTGCGAGAAGGCGGCAAGGAGGAGGATCGTCAGTGTGCGGCGGCGAAGCTTCTGGAAAGAAATGGCAAGGATGGAAATGAGAAGCAGGGCGTAGGAAGTGTAAGTGATGGCGATGCCATAAGGGTCGTAGGAAACGAGCATGTGGGAGCCTTGTAAATCTTCGTCGTAACTTGACTGGTAGAAGCGGTAGCCTTGGATGTCAGCGATGTTGTTCATGGAAACAGTGTGTTTGCCCGAAGTTGACACTTCGGGAACAGTGGCTACGGTTGAGACATAATCCATCGGGGCGTCGGTGCCGGGATAGTTTATGAGTTGAAAGTCTGTGAGTCTGATTGCGAAAGGCAGTGGAATGGTTTTGCCATCATTGCCTATGAAAGAAGAAACTCCATCAGACTTACTCTCAGGTGAAGCTATGCGCAGATGGATTGTGCCGCGCTGGGCAGTGAGATATGTTACGAAAGCGCCAAGCAAGATGCCGACAAAGGCAAGGTGAAAAAGGAACACGGAAGGGCGCTTGTGGACTTTCCTGCAAACAAGGAACACAAGCGAACTGACCGCAAGAGACGCCCATAACGCTATGAACCACCAGCTTCCGTAGATGCTGGCGGTAACATAGTCTGTACCATAAATTTTCTCTATAACCGTAGCCGCTGCCATACACACTATCAGAAGTGTGTAGATGGCTAATATCAACTTCTTCATTTACAATTTCAATTGTACATTACACCGATTCAATGAAATAAACAACCTGATCTCGCTGCTGCTTTGTGAGCGAGCGGAATTTCTTCACGCTGTCGTAAGCGTCGCTCTTGCCACCTTCCTTCGAACATCCGTGCCACATGATAGCCTCAATGACATTGCGTGCGCGGCAGTCGTGCAGACGCTCTGTGCCAGAACCGCATTTCTTGGCAAGTCCGCGTCCCCAAAGAGGAGTTGTTCTGCACCAGCCTGTGCGAAGGTCGTTCTTCATAAAAAGACGGTGCTGAACCATGTCTGTATAAGGCCAGATCTTCTGATTCGGATAGCGTGGCATGTCTTCATTCTTGAAGAGGAGGTTCGGGTCTTGGATGTCATCCTTGCCCGTTGTCCATGAAGGACGGTGGCACTGCGCACAACCAATCTGCGAGAAGAGTTCCTTGCCCGCCTTAAAGTCGGCGGTCGTTGTGTTGCGAGCGGCAGGAACGGCAAGTCCACGATGCCATATCATGAGGTTCTTGTACTGCTCCTGAGTCATTTCCGCATCGAGAGTCTTGCTTGTAAGATAGTTGTAGATGTTGCTCTTCACGTCGTCAGTATGCCATTCTGCGTGCTTCTTCTGAGGATCAATACGATTGATGTACTCAGAGAAGCCAGCCTGAACATCTGGGTCGGAAGAAGACTTCTCCGCATAATACTTGCCTGCAAGATCAAGATAGTGGTAACGACGGTCAGGACGAGTAACGTTGGTGATGTTCCAAATGGCATTTGCACCGGCAGCATCAAGCACCGGACCGCGAGACATAGCGTAGGTAAAACGACGCACATACTTCGTGCCGTCGCCCTGAAGGGAGTTTGAGTAGTAGCTCTTCCAGGTGTTGGAAGCCTGATCCCACATTGCAGGATTGAGCGTAACGTATGGCGATTCGGCAGCCCATTGCTTAGTGATTTCCGCATCGTCGATAGCGTCGATGAGTCCTGTGCCATAGATTCCAATGGTAGATTCCAATCGCACACCAATTTCATTCGAAACATCAGCAGCGGCTATCTCCACATCCTTGCCATCACGCTGCACGACAACAGGCGCATAGAAGGCAGTGGCAGGGATACTTACTTCCGGATATGTGAGGCTATAAGACTCGCCATCGTCAAACTTGTTGCCCCATTCGTCGGTGTAACTGAGCCAGTCAATCTTTATCTGGTTTTCGTCAATAGGAGCCTTGAACGGTTTCACAGCACCAGTCTGCGGCATACCAGCCACGGAACGGATGTAAGCGTCGGTCTTCTTGTCATAGACAACGAGCAGATAACCGTTGCGATGAAGGTCGGCCTTATAGGTTGACTGACGAGCACCGTGACCATAGCCAGGATGGCAATAGAGACAACCAGGACGCACATACACCGGACCGAGACCCATGAAAGCGCCGGAAGTGTTGGTGTTGAAGTCCTTCTCGAAGAGATACTCACCCTCGTTGAAGGCTGTCACCATATTGGCGTTCTCCACAGCAAGCGATGGCTGCTTGTAGGCTGTTGATGCCGTGACACTCGTTGTGCCAAGCTTTCCACCGGCATAATAATCCTCTGGGTAATCTATTTCCTTAGGATCATCAATGTCCCAACCTACGACTTCCTTCTCATCAGAACAGCTTGCCAGCAATGAGCCGGCAAGCATCAAGTACAGAAATTTTTTCATATCATTCTTTATTTCTTAATCTTCACAATAGCATTGTACAAGCTGTAGGCATTATCGCAGAGAGAGCGATAGGTTGCAACGACTACATTGTCAACATAGTTCTCATTGATGACCTTGCACTGAGTTTGAACTGTCTCGTTGCCAGCATGGCTCTGGAGATTGTCGCCGAGGTCAGAGAGAGCGCTGTCAAGAGCGTCAAGGGCATCAATGGCATTCTTCACGGTTGCGTCAGTGTAATAGAGAGCGAAAGGACTCTTCATACCATTGATAGCCTTGAGAGCAGCGTCGAGTTTCTTCTGCACATTCTCCGCATTGCCCTTGAGAGTAGCGTTGCCAGAATTGAGACAGAAATAGATGAGCGACTTCGCGTTAGGACTTGTAGCACCCTTCGCACCATATAGAGCGTTCTTGCAACTTACGATGTTATCGTAGAAATCAACGATTGAGTTGTAAGCGTAAGGCGACTCAATATAAGACTTATCCTCGCCAGTGTATGGAAGACCAATCTTTGAACCGCCAACCTCCGAGATGATGTCGCGAGCCCCCTCAATGATTTGGATTGTAGCATCAAGGGCTGTTTCGTAGCTGCCGCCCGGAGACTTGAAGTCCTTGCCGAAGTTGAAGTAAGAAAGGTCTTCGCTTGTAGCATCGCCATCATCGTCAAGCTTAGAGTGAGTCTTGAGATAATCCATGGTCTCTGTGTAGCGTTCGCCAGAAGTAGCGCCCGACCAAGTTGTCTCAAGAACACAAGTTGCCTGATAGAGATCGCGAGCAACAGCACAGACGTATGTGTATTCAAGGTCTGTAAGCTGCGAGATGCTGCGTGGCTTGCCTTCGCGGAAAAGCACATATTCTATGCCGTGATAGCCGAGCACGCCAGAGTTCATCGTGCGAACCTTGTTCTGGATATCACTCATGATGCTGTTGTCACGAAGGATGTTTGCGAGAGCTGTCTGGTCAACAGGCCATGTGTCTGTGTGAGGGTCGATGGAATATTCATCGGCAGCACCGAAGAGGAAAGCCTCCGTGTTCTCCCAGTCGGCACGCGCCTTTTTCCATTGGTCGCAAGCTGCATCTACAGATTCCTGCGAACCTTCCACTACCTTTGTCTGTGTTTCGTCGTCGGAACAAGAAGTCATTGTCATTCCGAATGTGGCAGTCACCATCGCTGCCATTGCTAAGTTTTTGATATTCATGATTTTGTATTTTAGTAATTATATAGTTTGTTACCACTTAAACCACCCGCAATATGCTATGCTTAAGCTAAGACACGGTTCATTGTTGTAAGGCTGGACATAGAGCGGACTATCGGGACTCAAGCCATTGTTGTTAGGTTTTTTGAAGGTGCGATAGGCATATTCCGCCTTGACCACAATATCCTTTATCGGATAATAGTTCACGCCCATTGCATAGCGGTACTTGCGGCAATAATTGTAAAGACTCTTGTATGTGCCAGCTGCCACTGAGTTGTAATGTTCAAGGCGACCGAAGAGATAAAGCTTCTCCTTGTTTCTCAAACTGCGAATCTGCGAGAACAGATTGTAGCCACCTTCAATGGCTGCAGCAAAGGCATTGCTTGCGATGTTGGAATACTTGAACGGACAGCCATCCTGGTATTTATGGTGCGTCCAGTTTGCTTGGTTATAGCTTGAAATGGCATCAGCATCAGACAGATAGGCGTAATCAACATTGCCTCGCACAATCCAGTTCCAGCGGTTAAGCGTGAAGTCGAGAGCCACGATGCCAAGTGCGCCTTTCACGTCATCGTAAGAAGCGCCAGGAGTCTTTATTGAGTTGCGGAATGTGTGACCGTAATAGCCACTCAATCCCATGCGAAGACCAGGAACGGAGTAGTTGTCCACGCGTGCAGCCACGGCGTAAGTGTTTGCCACCTTATATTCGTAAGGACTTGTAGCACCGTAATGCACGAAGTTCTCTGCCGAAAAACTCTCCGAGTTGAGAGCCGAAAGAAACTGCGCCTCGTAGCGCCAGTCATCCACCCTACCCCACAACGACACGCCGAGCTGATGCCATGTGTTTGGAAATATCGTAGCCTCTCCCTCAGGCCGATAGCAACCGAAGAAATGAATCGGTTCGTGGTGGGCATTGCTCAAACCTACAGGAACGACAATCTCACCAACCTTGATGTTCAACTCGCCATTGCCGAAACGCTTGTTTAGCCAGAACTGTTCAAGAACGACCTCACCACCCTTCTCTGTATCTGCCTCATACTCGCCAGACTCCTCTGCCTCAAGTTCTACGGCAGTGCCTGCACCACCATGTTCAAACTCAATCTCAGTGCCCATTGTCCAGCCCTTTCCAAAATCATAACCTATATTAATACACACGTGCGGAAGGTCAAGACGACCGTGGGAAGCATCGTTCTTGTAACGCTGTGGAGCATTGTAGCGATTGAAACTTTGGCTGTAGAAATTGCGTGTCATAACAGCCTCGCCATAGCCACCGATGGTCAGTCGTGACATTGACGTTGACTTTGACTCTGACGTTGACACTGAATCAACATCAATCTCAATTACTTCATGTGTAGGTGTCTGCGTTTCGGTAGGTGTCTGCGCAACTGCCGCCGTCACATTGACAGCGGCAATCATCGCGCATAAAAAACATTTTGAATCAACCATTTTTTGTAAAATACCAAACATTATAACTTAAATTTTCGGCTGCAAAATTACAGACTTTACGAATACTACGCAATACACAAAAAAGATGATTCTATAGCACATAAAACCTTAACACTTAACATTTTGTAGGTAGTTTTCCTTATTTTTTAGCATATTTATTAGAAAAATTGTGAATTCCATAAAATATTTTGGTCTTTCATTTGTCTAATAAGGTAGAGACACGCAAGAAACTCTCTACAAACACAAAACTAAAACGTTCAACCCTCTCTAAACTTAAAACTCTTACCCACATGACAATTCTTCAGAAACACCTTGTCTTCATACCGATTTGCTTCGTGGCTTTTGCAGCTGTGTTCGGTGGGTTGGTGATGTTGCTATGGAACTGGCTGATGCCCGACATCTTCGGGTTGCCGGAGCTTAGTTTCTGGCAAGCTATCGGTTTGCTCCTGCTCTGCAAGATTCTCTTCGGTGGCATAAGTGGTTGCGGACATCCCCATCACGGACATCACGGTGCTTGTCATGGCGAAAAGAACAAGCTGCGCGAGCATTGGGAAAACATGACACCAGAGGAACGTCAGCGAATTATTGAACAGCATAAGGCTTCTTGCGCAGACAAGGAGATGCAACCTTCTGATGGAAAATAAGGAACTTGACGACATAGTAAAGGATCATGTTCCGCGACTGCATTCCTTCGTCCGTGGTCGTGTAAGCAACAGAGATGATGTCGAAGACATCGTGCAAGATACGGTTTACCAGTTTCTGCGCACCATCAGCGCACTGGAGAATCCTATCTCGCATGTTTCTTCATGGCTTTACACCGTGGCTCACAACCTCATAATAAACCACGGAAAGAAGCACCGTGAGGCATCGATGTCAGAACATTCGTCTCATGTCGGACGAGAATTTCCGAGCCGGCAAGACACTTTCATGCAAGACATCTCGGAAATCATGATGGCTGACGACGGCGACAATCCCGACATCCGCATGCTTCGCTCCATGGTGTGGGACGATTTTGACAAGGCTCTTGCAGAACTTCCCGAAGAACAGCGCTTGACTGTCGTGATGACTGAGATTCAAGGACTCTCGGTTAAAGATGCGGCACAACAGATGGGAGTTACACAAAACACCTTCCTCTCGCGAAAGCATTACGCCATAAAGCATATTCGCAAACGGCTTCACAGCCTTTATCTTGAGCTACTACAGAAATAATCATAACCCTTAAAATAAAGAAGCTAGCCTATAACCCTTAAAATAAAGAAGCTAGATTATAACCCTTAAAATAAAGAAGCTAGATAATATGTGGCTATTCAAATCATCAATCGGTCGTAAAGTCGTAATGGCGGTAACAGGTGCTGCCCTCGTCCTGTTCCTTACCTTCCATGCTTTAATGAATGTCGTAGCGCTGTTCACGGCAGAAGGATACAACATGATCTGCGAGTTCCTTGGTGCCAACTGGTATGCAGTTGCAGCAACGACAGTTCTTGCTGTTTTTGTGCTCATTCATTTCGTCCTTGCCTTCCATCTTGTTATGTGGAATCTTCAGGCGCGCGGTCCTCAGCCATACGCCATAAAGTTGCGTCACGATGATGTTGAATGGTCAAGCCAGAACATGTTCACGCTTGGCACAATTGTCCTTCTCGGCCTTGGTCTTCACCTTTATAATTTCTGGAGCAACATGATGTTCGCCGAACTCTCAGGTGGCGACACAGCCTTAGCGACTAATGGTATCTACCACATTATCAACACCTTCCATGGCATCGGCGGCAGAAACATTATGGGCATTGTCTATACGGTGATATACCTCGTATGGCTCGCAGCACTTTGGTTCCACCTCAACCACGGCATCTGGAGCTCGTTGCAGACAGTTGGTTTGAACAACAAGAAGTGGTTCCCACGCCTGAAACTCTTCAGCACAATCTACACCACAATCATCATCCTCATGTTCGCTGCCGTAGCTGTACTCTTCTGCATCGGCTATACTCCAAGCGACATCAACGGAGTTATTTGATAAATGAATATACTGATTGAATGGGTGGTGAGACTCATGGTTTGGTTGAGCCGGTGGGCTTCTGGGCTGTCTCGCTGCGGCATCATACATTACGAGAAATGGCAACCAGGGCAGAAGATGAAAATCCTGCTCGTAGGCTACAATGGTGCCAGAAACACGGGGGCTGACGCTCGCGTGGTGGCTTTGGTGCAGCAGTTACTGGAAGCTACCACTCCCTGTGGAGGTGACGGGGGAGGTCTGGAACTTTCCGTGATGACGCTCAATCCGGACAATGTCAAAGGTTATTTCCCCGAGAGCGTAAACATTCTCCCCTTCCCCACTTTCTTCTGCTGGTCGCTCTTCCGCGCCGCCTCAGCCCATCACGCAGCTATTCTCTGCGAAGGTTCTACGCTTACTCACACATTTGCCGACGCGCTGTCAATGTTCTTCTGTCAGGCGGCTGGCATAATGAAACGCCAGGGAAAGCCTTGCATAGCTTACGGCTCTGATGTAACGCCGTTGCATCGCCGACTGTCAAGACTCGCCCACCAGATGTGTTCCGACGTTTATTTCATAGCACGCAGTCAGCCGTCTTTGAACACACTGCAAAGCATGGGATTCCGATGTCACCTTGGCACAGACACCGCCTGGACTTTCAAAGTTCCAGAGCATCTGGACAATGGCAGGGAGATGATAATGAAGCAAGGTTGGGACGGCAAGAAACCGCTACTCGGCGTAGCTGTTATTAACCCTTACTGCTGGCCGGTAAAACCGTCATTAAGACGATGGATAAAAGCCACTGTGACGGGCAATCATGACTTGCAGTACGACAAGATGTTCTTCTTCCGCGACTCCGAAGAGCGACGCAACAAATACCGCAACTATCTTTCGCAGATGGCAGAAGCCGTGAAGTCTTACAAGCTAACGCACGACGCCTTCGTGGTAATCATTGGAATGGAGAAACTTGATGCCAGGGCTTGCAGCGATTTCAAGGAATTGATTGGCGAAGATTGCGCCATGATAACATCGGCCGAAACGCCTGTTTTCCAGATGACAAGCGTACTTCATTGCCTTGACGCACTCGTTACTTCACGTTATCATGCCGCCGTGCTGAGTATGCTGAAAGGAATGCCTATAGTGGCGGTTTCAATGGACAATCGACTCGACGGACTTTTCCATGACATCTGCCTTGAAGACAAATACCTTCACCATGTTGGCGACAGCGATTTGAGCAATCGGATAACGCATTCGCTTGCAGAGGCAGAACAGGAGAAGGAACGGATTCTGGAAACAATCAGCACCCACGTCATTCAATATCGCTCGCAGCTCAAGGGCATGAGCGAGTTTCTCAATAAATATTTGAAGTTATTAACTTGAACGCAGAAAAAATCTTCATAACAGGAGCTATCGGTCATCTCGGCACGGAAATCGTGCTGCAATTGCTACAGGATGACTATTCCCTCCCCCCTGGGGGGGAGTCGCAGGGGGCTTGGGCGAGGGGGGAGGTCTCCATCTTTGTCCTTATGCGTGAAGGTTCGCGTGCCCTGGCAGAAGATAGGCTTCGCCGCCTTTGGTGGAGCGAAAAGGTGCTCTTCGATGCTGTTGGAAAGAGAGTTATTCCCATACTTGGCGACATCACGAAACCGGCTCTAAACCTTTCCGAAGAAGACAAATCCCTGTTGCGTTCAAACAACATCAGCCATATCATCCATTGCGCTGCCGAGACGGGACTAATGAAGTCGCGCGAGGAACTTTGGCAGATTAATGTAGAAGGCACGAGGAATGTCGTGGAGTTCACAAAGAACACCTTCGGCAAGACATGCCGATTCGCCTATATTTCAACGGCATACGTTGCTGGTCGTGAGCGTGGTATGATAAAAGAAGAAGCGCCGCTGCCAACAAATTTCTTCAGCCTTTACGAAGAGAGCAAGGCAGAGGCAGAACAGATAGTTCGCCAGTCGGGATTGGACTTTATCGTTCTGCGTCCTGGAATGATTGTGGGCAACAGCAAGAATGGTCGCACGCTCAACTTCAACACTGTCTATTATGTGCTGAAACTCATGCTGCAAGGCAAACTCCGACTAATACCTATTTCTCCAAATCAGACGGTAAATCTGGTGCCGGTTGACTATGTTGCAAGTGCAGTCGTTCAACTTCTTTCAACCCATGATGCCTGTGGCAAGACCTTCCACCTTACCTTGCCTCACGAGAAACTTCCGAAAGCTGGCGAACTGATTGTCGCTATCCGCCAATGGGCAGAGGAAAACCTAAACATCCGTATTAACAAGCCGCTCTGCATCTCCCTTCCATTTCTTGGAAAGATGGGCGGCGCGTTCAATCTTGGCAATAAGAAGCGTAAAGGTTTCCTTGCAAACCTTCTCACGCTGATGCCTTATTTTTACGACAACCATCAGTTTGATCGCACCAACACGGAAAGCTTTACCAAACTTCCTGAAGGCAGTTGGCAGGAGTGGCTTCCGGCTATGCTCTCCTTTGCATGTCGCCATAACTTCATGAAGATCACCTCGCGCACCATTTTCGAACAAGCCATGGTGCGTCGCGAGAGCAGACATTTCCCTATTACTTATTATAACATCAGCGCTAAAGGAATCGCTGAAGTTTCTGGACGTGAGATGAATACGCTCGTGCAAGACATCGTGCGAGTGCTGCAAAAGTTCAACGCGAAAGCTGGCGACCGCATAGCACTCACCGGCATAAACTGCACAGAGCAAGCAGCCATCGACTGCGCCATCGGACTCATCGGAGCCGTCAGCGTTCCAATATATTACACCACACCATCTGCAGAAGCCGAACTCCTTCTACAACGCAGCCAGGCAAGTCTTTTCTTCGTTGGCGACAACCGCATGATAGAGCAAGTCGCGCACCTTGCCAACCGACTTCCGATCATCACCTTCGCCAACACAAATGCAACCAAAGGCACTCACTCGCTCTCGGCTTTGATACAGCAAGCTCGCAGTTCAAAAATCGCTGCCACCACAGTTCCCCTCAACTTAGTTGAGGGTCATTGCGGGCCAATTGAGCACCCCGCCACCATCCGCTACACTTCCGGCACAACAGGCGAACCGAAAGGCGTTATGTTCTCCTCAAACCAACTGAAATGGATGGGTGAAGTGCTCACGAACCTTCTGCCTTGGCACGACCGCAACACGGAGATGCGCTACCTCTCCTTCCTGCCTATGAGCCACGTCGTGGAAGGAATCCTTGCCGCCTACGCTCCTTACTGCATGTTATGTAAGGTAAAGTTCTTCTATCTCAACGACTTTGCCCTGCTCACGCAAGCCTTGCCAAAGGTGCGACCTACGGTGTTCTTCTCCGTTCCACGATTCTTCGAAAAGCTATGGGATCAGATAGAGCAGAATCCGTTGGGCAAGCGTTATCTGCACATGAAGGACGGAATGCTTCGCCGCATCGTTGCAGCCGTTCTCCGCAAGGCGGTATTGCGCAAGGCAGGTCTTGATCGCTGCTCGCAACTCCTCGTTGGCTCTGCGCCTATCAGTGAGGAACTGCTGCTAAAATTCCGTCATCTCGGCATAGAGATTCACAACGCCTACGGACAAACGGAAGCACCACTCATCTCGCTCAATCGTCTGGGCAACAACGTCATTCCAAGCATCGGCACTCCGCTGCCCGACACAACCGTTACCGTCAGCGACGACGGCGAACTTCTCGTGCAAGGTCCTCAGGTGGCAATGGGATATTACAACCTGCCGTCTGACACATTCTGCGACGGTGTCCTTCACACGGGTGACCTTGGTGAAATAACCAACCAAACTATCTATATAAAAGGTAGGAAGAAGGATTTGCTCATAACTTCCTACGGCAAGAACATCAATTGCAGCAAAATTGAGCAGCGTCTCACCGACATCGGCGGCATCACTCATGCCGTCCTTGTTGGCGAGCAGCGTCCCTACTGTTGCGCCTTGCTTTGGGCAGACGGCGATACATCTCATGTTCAAGCAGCCATTGACCAGATAAACGCCACACTCTCCCATCCGGAGCAGGTTCGCAAATGGCGCGTTATCAAGCAACCGCTGTCCATTGCCCACGGTGAACTTACGCCAAGCTTGAAGATTCGTCGCAACATCGTTTGGGAACATTTCGGAAAGGAGGTCAGCGAGTTCTATGAATAAGTTTCTGCTATGGTTTCTTGCCACTGAAACCGGGCGGTGCTTTCAGATGCAGATGCTTATGAACATCGTCACGTCCTCGCTTCGTTTGCAAAGACAAAACCTACTCTTCATGCCATCTGCCAAAGCACTTGATGCCTTTGCCTTGTTCACGGCAGAAAATCTTTCGCAATGCAGCGAAGAACAGCAGCATACGCTCCACGCCAAGTCTTTCCAGTTAGGCAACACTCTTCGCAGCATCCTCACCGACCGCAGCTCCACGGCTCTTACGCAGCTCACCTTCCTGCTCTATCGCAACATCGGCATCCAGATGAGCGGACAACTGCCCGGCACGGTCTGCGTACATCGCTGTCATTTCAGCCGTCACTACTCCCCACGCCTCTGCGCCATCGCCTCCATGATGGATTCTGGCATCATCAGCGGACTCTTCGGCGGCATAAACATAACCTTCACCCAACGCCTTACCGAAGGCGCCCAAAATTGCAAATTAAAAAGCCTATAAAAATTAGCCCCCGTTCCTGAAGCATCCGCTTCAGGCCCCAAATATATGAAGAAAACCGCTCTCATCATAGGCAGCGGAGCAGGCGGTGCAATGGCTGCCAAAATGCTCTCGCAACATTTCGACGTCACCATCCTTGAGGCTGGTGGCAAGTTCCGTCCGCTGTCATTGCCGTTCGACGCGCTATCCTCACTCCGCTCTACAGGACTTTACTTCGACGAAAGGCTCATCTCGCTCATCATGCCAAACATGCGCATCGCGAGAACGCCCGATCAGGTGGTAGTTTACGGTCGCGGCCTTGGTGGCACAACAACTCTTGCCACAGGCAACGCCGTTCGTGCCGACAAGGGATTGAAGAATATCGGGATAAACCTCGACGAGGAGTTTGACGAACTCTATCGTGAACTTCCCATTACCACTGACCATCAGCGCTATTGGTCGGAGATTACGCGCCAAACATTCTACGCCATGGATGACCTCGGTTTCTCACCACAGGCAATGCCAAAGCTTCTTCGTCCGTCCCAATGCCGACTCTGCGGACATTGTTCCATCGGTTGTCCGCACGGAGCAAAATGGGACACGCGCGAACTGCTCGATGACATTAAGGTAATCACCAACTGTCGGGTGGAACGATTGGAGATTGGCGACCGCAACGTAAAGCGCGTCATCGCAAAGAAAGGTCTGAGCACCATGACCTTCGAGGCAGACATCGTAATACTTGCCGCTGGCGGTTTGGGGACGCCACAAGTGCTCTCGCAGTCGGGCATAGAGTGTCAGCCAAAACTCTTCGTTGATCCCGTTCTCTGCGTAGCAGCACCTATGGAGAAAGCACGTCAGGACAAGCAACTTCTGATGCCGTTCGTGAGCAGTCGCGAGGGCTACATCATCTCGCCATACATGGATTGGCTCAGCTTCTTCTTCAACAGCCAATGGCGCAAGCCGAAAGACGGCATAGTAAGCCTTATGATAAAGATGGCAGACGAGGAGCAAGGAAGCGTTGACGGTGGCAAAGTTCGCAAGACGCTTACTGCACGCGACAAGGAAATCCTTCAGCATGGCGTTGACGACTGCCGCGAGATACTCATGAAGGTTGGCGCACGCAAGGAAGACATAATCCTCGGCACACTCAACTCAGGTCATCCGGGAGGTATGCTGCCACTCACTGCAAATGAAGCAGAAACGCTTCACAGCCCTCTCCTACCCGACAACCTCTACATTGCCGATGCCAGTCTTCTGCCAGAATCCCTCGGACTTCCGCCAATACTCACCATCATGGCGTTGGCAAAGAGAATAGCAAAACTAATCATAAACAATCTCTATTAAGTTTTGTAGGGCTAAACAAGAAGATTAGAAAATCGAATAAGATCTTTGAGAATGATTAGTCGGAAACACCTAAATTTGCACCCAATGAAAAGATTATTAACCCTGCTGCTCATTGCAGCCTCAACTCTTACAACTATGTCACAAACTTCAATTCATGACTTCAACGTCATCGACAACAAGGGCAACGACGTTGCTCTCTCACAGTACAAGGGCAAGGTTCTGCTCATCGTAAACACCGCCACAGCTTGCGGTTTCACGCCTCAGTATGAAGATCTCGACTCTCTCTACGATGCTTACGCAGCCAAGGGACTTGAGATTCTTGATTTCCCTTGCAATCAGTTTGGTGCTCAGGCTCCAGGCACAGACGAGGAGATTCAGGAGTTCTGTACACTCCGTTACAACACAAAGTTCCCTCGCTTCAAGAAGATTGAGGTAAACGGCGAGAACGCTCTCCCACTCTACACTTTCCTCAAGTCGCAGAAGACCTTCGCCGGCTTCGACCCTAAGCACCCACTGACAAGCATTCTCCACGACATGTTCTCAAAGGCTGATGCAGACTACGACAAGAACGCAGAGATTAAGTGGAACTTTACAAAATTCCTTGTTGATCAGGAAGGCAAGGTAGTAGCACGTTTTGAGCCAACAGCCACAAAGGAAGCCCTCGCACCTGCCATTGAGGAACTGCTGAAATAAAGGGTAGTCCGGATTCTTACATCGTACAATTTTGTTAACAGGGCAAACACAGCAAAGTAAAATAGATAAATATAAAAAAAGCCAAAGCATCGTTGACCATAATCAAGCAATCAAGAATACCGTTGCCTTCGTTCCCCAAATATATGGGATAAAAGTGTAATTTTGCAAAAATATTGCAGAAATGACACTACAAGATATTGCAAAGCGCATAGAAAACAAGATTGCTAGCCATCTGGATGGCTGCGGCATCATGTTCAGAATGTTCTCCAGAGTGAAGTCGGAAGCTTCCCTTGCCCATAAAATGGAGATCAAGGGTGAGAAATACCGTTCAGGACAGACAAAGATTCAGGACATGATAGGTTTTCGTCTTGTTGTCTATTTTACTGACGATGTAAACATTGTAGAGATTCTAGTCAACAGTGTGCAGGTAGCCGACCGTTCCATTGACGAACCAGACTCCATCACGTTCATGCCGCAGCGACTGAACATTGTATGCAATCTCTCAGATGAGTACAAAGAGGATTTCCGCAAAGCCCTGCCGGAAGAATATGCGACATATATTGACACAACCTGCGAAGTTCAGATTCGCACCATATTCTCCGAAGGCTGGCATGAGGTGGAGCATGACCTTCGCTACAAGTGCAAGGAAGACTGGGTAGGGTATGACACACTCAGTCGTTCGCTCAATGGCGTAATAGCAACTCTTGAAACAGCCGAATGGGGTATGCTGTCAATCTTCAAGGAGATGGCAAGCCAGAATTTGCGCTTCAAGAATTATAGCGCAATGCTCCGCAACAAGTTGCGTCTCAGATTATATGGCAGTGGTCTGTCACCAGATATTCAGCAGTTTTTGGAAAAGCACCATGATATAGCAGAAGCTGCATACGAAATGGATCGCACTGTTCTCGTTCTCAGTCTTGCTTTTCATGATAAGCATATAAAGCTCACTTATGATACCGTCCTGTTCATCATGAATCGCTTAGAGATGCATAGCAAGGAGCTCATGGCGCTA
The DNA here is from genome assembly GCA_045597565.1 of Prevotella sp. Classification (GTDB taxonomy): domain Bacteria; phylum Bacteroidota; class Bacteroidia; order Bacteroidales; family Bacteroidaceae; genus Prevotella. The sequence continues at coordinate 18,178 of JAZLKJ010000003.1, forward strand.
GAAAGCGAGGAAATGAAGCAGCAGATCACGGAAATGTTGATGTCGTAAAACGAAAGGATAAAGGTTACATAAGTTACTGGTCCAAAATAAATATGTCCACTTGCTTAAATCCGTAAATATAATATGGAAACAAACATTCAAATCAATGGCTCAGAAGCCGTAATAGCTCTCGTTGGTCGTCTTGACACACCAAGTGCACCACAAGTAGAAACAGAAGTTCAGAAGGTAACTGCTTCCGACGCAAAGTCCGTACTCGTTGATTGCTCACAGCTCACTTACATCTCGTCTTCCGGTCTCCGCATACTCATCTCTCTCCACAAGCACTACCTTAAGTCTGGCGGCACACTCACTATCAAAGCCCTTTCCCCTGAAATCAAGGATGTCTTTGACATGACCGGTTTCACTAACATCTTCACAATCGTAGAGTAGGCAAGGGGGAATTTCTTTTTAGGAAACTATATATGTGTTGTCCCTCTGTTGTAGGGCGAAGATTTCTGAGCCGACAAAGGAAAGCAATAGTTTTCCCTAGGGCTTATTAATTGTCTCCCCTAGGGATGTACTCCATTTTCTTACTAGAAAATATTTTTTCTCTAGTAAGAAAATGGAAAATTTCTTATAAGAAACTCTCTTTTTTCTAGTAAGAAAATGAATCGTCCGCCATAGGGAGAGTCTGTGTTTGTCCAAAGGAGAGTCTTTGTCCGCCTAGAGAGTATTATAAAGATTTATGACTGATTTTTATGGGGACTATAGTCCAGATTTCTTAGGAGCAGTACATGCGCCTGTCACCCCTGTAAATGATAGCCTCAATAGTATCAGATTTGCGTTGAGTAAATACCGGCATATCAGATTAGATGTTGAATATGGAAGGAGCCGATATGACTTCTGATTTAGGGAGCGTTGTTGTGTGCACAAAATACTTGGCACGTGCATAAGTGACACGTGCAGCAGCTACGGGTTTTACCTCTTTATCAGAAATAACTTTGTGCTGTTTGTCGAGTATCTGACTTCTCATAATCATAACTTTATGTAAATGTTGCTGCAAGATTATGAAATATTACAAATCTATCCAAACATTATTGAATAAAAATAGCTAATCATAGCGTAATTCTTAATAATTGGTATTTGGGATAAACAAATCTGGCGTGAATCCCAACATGAATATTGATGCCAAGACTCGCGCCAAATTTTTATGGGTTTGTAATACGGTTTCTTCGGAGCAGTACACCCACCAATCCTCTGTACCACTAATCAAGGCTTCTCATATAGCGTTTCAGTAGCCATTCTGCACTATTGCCTTGTATTTCGGTTCTTCGGCAAAGTTTATCTTAACCACATTGGCATAGTGCTTTGCTGCAAAGTTCATGATGGCCTCTGTCTTTCCTATCTGACGAGCACCTTTTACTATGAGAGGCTTTTTGTCCTTATCTTTCTGCCAATCAGTGAGATAAGAGTCAATTTTTCTTCTAAGATAACCCATACAATCCTAAAATTAGAGCCATATTTCATACATACCACCCTAAAATTAGAGCCATATTTTGAATATATACACCTAAAATTAGAGCCATTTCTTGGTGCAAAGGTAAAGATTTATTGACAATCAACCAAATTTTCGCTCCCTTATTTTCTCTTTTTACGCTTTTTAGTTGCTTTCGCTTGCTCCTGCTGCACAGCGGGATTTCTTCTGGAGAACTTCTGCGAACTGTTCGAGGGTCATTCTGCCGCGACCTACTTCAATGAGAGTACCGACGACGGCGCGAAACATGTTGCGGAGAAATCTATGCTAATTTCTTCTAATTATTTCGAACCTTGACGGGTCTTATAACTCCCGTGAGATCTCGAGGAATTCCGCCCAATTCTATTTCTTTCTGATTTGCATTCACTCGTAGGCAAGCTCCTGCTGCAACATCTGGAACGTATTTACCTCTTGCGATCTCACTTTGATAATATCGGTATGTACGAAGCAAATAGCTAAATTGTCCATCTGCCAGTAAGAAGATAGAATTTCCATTAGGACCTACAACTTTGTAACCTTTAACATTTTTATAGGTAACGGCATATATCTCGCATTTGTCTAATAGTTCTTGCATTTGTGTTTGGCTCGGAGTCATCCAACCATCTCCCCAAGTTTCAGCAACAACATCATAATATGTCAAATCCTTGTGTACAGCCCAAAGATTATCCTTATATCTTTCATGATCTTGAATCCAATTATACGCTTCGTAAGTACCCCATTTAGGTCTTCGTTCAGTATCTCCCCACAAGTACCATCCGCCAAAATACTCAGGAGCTGATGCTCCAAAGTTATAGCCACACCAATAAACAGAAAGCCCCAGATCAACACACTTTGAGGTGCTTATGGAAGTACTCTCAGTTAGAAAGTTGTTTATCTTTGACTGTAGCTTCATCTGTGTTGATTTTTCATTTTCGGCTTTTACTGTGCCAAGTTTTGTGCATTCTGACGCATCTTTGTCTAAGATATATCCATACACAAGTGCCTTTTCTTTACTAGACAGTGTCGTGTAAGTAACGTCAGCACTCAAGTAGTGCTGAATTATTCCCCTGTGACTCAACTGAAATATTCTTTTCCAGTAATCACTGAAATCAATACTAACGTTCTCCAATTTGCTAAGTATTGATCTAGTCTCTTGTGCTGTCTGTTTTCGGTTATTGTTTGCTTTCGGGGAATAATTAGAAGCCACCTTTATTGCTGCGTCGTATTCATTGCGTTGCTCCTTGTTCTCACCCCACTGGTTCTCATAATCCACGGCTGATTGTAGACAATTTTTGTAATTCTTGTCTCGCAGTACATTATTAAACACCCTATTTCCCATGTTCTGTAGGTTTGACTCAATAGTGTGCCCATCTGCATGATATGAGAAACGCATGGAAGATACTGAATATGGCGAGTCTAATGCTGCGTAATCAGACTCTTTATAACTAATTATGTGCGAACATGATTGCAACAGAATCATCAGAAAGAAAGTAACTATTATTTTTTTCATTTTTTGTTTCCTTTAAAAACAGTAACCAACAGTTAATGACAAGTCGTTTTTCTTGAAATCTTTTTTATGATTAGATAAGCCTATATCATAATGAGCACCGATTTCCACTGTGTTCAGATGGACTGAAAGCCCTACTCTGACTCCAACATCTATACCAGATTCCTTCTGATGAAATTTGGCAAATGCATTCTCTACATCTCCATAACCAAAATAAGCGATATATGGTCCGATAAATACACTTACATTCTTATATTGGACACCTGGTGCAATAGCGATTTGTCCAGAATAAGCAGTAGGATATAAGTTTCTCTCTTCATCCGTTAGACTATAACTACCGTCTTCTATGTAAGTTGTTCCTTTGACATCAAGATACGCATTTAATATAGTCGCTATAGGAGAACATGATGTTTCCCACACATTGGATAACTTGTACCCTAAGTCCAAACCTCCAAGATAACTGCCGTCAGTAACATTACCGCTTGTTTGCGTCATCAGCAGACCGCCATACAGACATGAGTATATCTCATGATATTTTCTACATTGCGTTGGATGCCGTCCAATTTTAGAGCAATATTGATTGACATTTTTGTTATATCGCACTGATGATTGCGCAAATGATATTTGTGCAGTCACTAGCAGAACAGCAATGACGCACATCCTTAGCTTTCTTGTATTTCCCATATTTTTGTTTTATTCAAAAAAACACAATATTTTATTCCACGAGAACAAGTTCTATCCTATAGTCGGGATTTTTTACTTCAAACTCCTTCTGACCAAGATACAGATAGTTGTTCTTTGAGTCTATGTACTTGCTCATGTTGATTATATTATTCTCAGTCCACCCTTCCGTATTTCTTGCTGAAATTATTGTGAACGGTTAAGAAAGGCTGTAGAAAATCTGACTCGTAAATATCCAAAATAGGATTGCCGTCAGCGTATATGGTTTTGTTTTCAACATAGAATTTTTTCGTTTCTCCTTTCTTTTCACCTTTCTTGTTATTGTATACCGTAAGGTAACACGTTCTGTTTCTACGGTCAAAATAATATACTTCCATAATTTGCTCCATGTCTTCAAGACGGTCTGGCATCGTGACATAAGAACGACCGAACTTTCCATTTAGCCATGTAGGTATGTTCTGGAGATTCTCTTGTTTATTAGTAGCGTTTGTTTGTTTTGAAACAGTACTTTTAGAGGTTGCCGTGCGTTTTCTTGTATGTGATTGTGCAAAAACAGCGGTGCTGAAGCTACAACATAATAAAATCGCAAGGACAAGAGATTTTACTAATGATTGATTAATGCATTTCATAGCTTTGGTTTTGATAATTCCTTGTTTACAATAGTTACTTCAGTTTTGATATTCGCTCTAAGTTCAGGCTGGAGTCCAGTATAGTCCTAATGGAAGTGAGGACTCCTGCCTGTTTTTTACCTATTGCATAAATAGTATAGGATTAAAGCGCATTATTTGCATCGTTATAACCTTTCCAGAAAGCTTCACGATATATTTCGTACAAAGCTCTGTTGTTGTAGTTATTCTCACCTAAATAATAATCACCACTGTAATCTTTGCAATGATTCATATATGAGGCTTTAAGTTGTTTTTCGTTTTCTTCTTTGAAAAATCCAGCACGCATTGTATGATGAAGCTTTCCATCATGATATCCTAACTTAGAAGCTTTGTTTTCTATACTTTCCTTTTTGGAGGTAGTACTTGTACTGCGGCGAGTTGTAGCCATTTTAGACTTTCGTACAGGTTTCTGCTGCACAAAAGAGATTGTTGGATTTGCTGCAATGCACTCGATAGAGATTGATGCGACTAAGATTGCGCAAAGAAGCAAAATGTGTTTAATTTTCATTTTGTTAGTTTTTTGAATTAATAACTTTTGTAATAACATGTCTAATTGCCATCGGTAGGCAAAAGTGAATCTTTCTGTTTAGCGCTAAAAATTTCCCTTTCATAACCTAATGGAAGCCTAACAATAGAAAATAGTTTAACTTAGTGTTCCCTACAAAAACGCGAAACGTAGGCTTCCATCTCTACTCGTCTGTTAATTGAGGTCCTGAGAAAACCCTTGAAGATTGACGAGTGAGTGTCTGCCTACGCTTGATATACAAATAATACCTTAAAGTGTGCTTGAGGATATCCCTATCCTCTGCACACTTACGGATACCATTATAGCATACCCGTAGCAGTCACTTCAGACATTGTCATTGATCTTCAATTTGAAATTTCTCAGGTTTCAATTAACCAATAGACAAAGCATCGATGACGCTTTTTGTTATGTAGTGCCCACCCAGCCGCACATCATTTCAGACGGCACGGCGTAGGTAAGACGCTGCAAAAGTAAATAATTATTTTCTATCTTGCAAATAAATCAAGAAAAAAATCAACACAAGGCCGATGTTTGCGGACACAGCAACAAAAAAGCGGCAGAATTCTGCCGCTGAAGCTGTTAATAAATAATATCTATTTAAGTTTTATCTAAAACTCAATATGTTCTTCGGAAGGGAATCTAAATGAAAACACGCTTTTGAAATCTTTGTTCGTAAAGGCAAAATCACCATAAGCGATTATGTCCATGCCGATTACGACGTCATAGTCACCTGTATTGGCCGTTTCAGTTGCTTCTACATTGAAGGCAAAATCACCAGTTGGCAATTTAATATGAACCAGGTATGTGTCATCAATTTCATCGCCACCTATTCCGTCTAATTGTGTCTGACTAAATCTCTGGAGTTTCAATGCATTTACAACACGTGGGTTTATGAGGGTTGCTTCTGCACCAGTATCCCATAAGGCAGATTTTACATTGTAGGCCTCTGGTAAATCAGATTCGCTTTTTATCTTGTCAGTTGGAATTGCTTGATAGACAGAACATTCTGTCAGAATATCAAGCATGGGTGTTTCACTACGAAGAGTATAAGATGCCATCGTTGTTTATTTAGGAAGAGTGGCAACAAACATCTTAGGAGCAATCTTGTTGCCGATGCGTTTACTGATACGTGACGATGTCACCTTCACCTTGTTGAGGTGAGGGCGTTCTACTTCTTTAATAAGAGTAAAATCTTTATCAACTATCTGCATTTTCATTTTGTGTAATGATTGGTTTTCGCTGCAAAAGTAAACAATTATTTTCTATCTCGCAAATAAATCAAGGAAAAAATCATAGCAAGACTGATGTTTGCGGACACATAAACAAAAAAGCGGCAGAATTCTGCCGCTGAATAGTTTAATCTATAGTTCTTTAGATGCTGAATCTGTAATCAATTTCTTAATCTCAGGATATAGCAAAGGGATGTCATTTTTTACCGTAGCCCAGAGCTTTGAAGGGCTTATGCAATAGTAATCATGAACTAAAACATGACGCATACCTTCCATCATCTTCCATGGAATTTGCGGGTTGTCTGCACGAAACTCTTTTGTCAGTTTGTAAGTAGCCTCGCCAATAATCTCAACAAGTTTTACGTAACCATAAAACTTTATTGGATCATTCTGTATAACATCCAACGAATCATCTTTGCTCCTGTTCAACAGCACATGACAAGCTTCTTCTATGTGCTGTAATCTGCTTTGGTCTTTAATAGGTTCTCTCATACACCAGCTTTTTATCGCGTTCAGCACTTTCTCTGGCAAAAGGCAATAATGTGCCTTCCTCAACCAAATCAATGTCTCGTCCAAGCAGAGTTTTCAAATCCATATACATACCACCCATAGTAAACAAACTAACATTGGCGTTCTCGTCAAACGAAACAAGAATGTCAACATCACTATCAGGACGTTCTTCGCCACGTGCAAACGAGCCAAACACCCATACTTTTTGTACGGGCTTTGACTTGAAATAGTTGCTTATTGTGTTTGCCACTTGCTTGTTCATAGAAATAGTGTTTTATGATATGACGCTGCAAAAGTAAACAATTATTTTCTATCTTGCAAATAAATCATAAAAAAATCAAAGCAAGACAGATGTTTTCCCGCCTAATATTCCACCTTTTCAAGGAAGAGTCCGTTTGCGGGTACGCTTTCTCCTGCTGCACAGCGGGACTTCTTCTGGAGGACTTCTGCGAACTGTTCAAGGGTCATTCTGCCGCGTCCCACTTCAATGAGAGTGCCGACGACGGCGCGAACCATGTTGCGGAGGAAACGGTTGGCTTTTATCTCAAAGTGCCAGCGGGTTTCGCTGTCTTTTACCCAAACGGCGTGAGTGAGATCGCACATCGTGGTCTTCACGTCGGAGCCGACCTTGCAGAAGGACGCAAAGTCTTTTTCTCCGATGAGCATCGCGGCAGCTTGATTCATCTTTTCAAAGTCCAACTGCCAATGAATCTGCCATGAATAGTGGCGGGCAAAGATGTCCTTGCCGGTGCTGATGTAGTAATGATAAAGGCGCGAAGTGGCGGAGAAGCGTGCGTGCATGTCGTCGCTGACGGGCTCAATCCTCAGTACGGATATGTCGCGAGGAAGTAAGCGGTTGAGCTTGTAGGCGAGTTGCTCCAAGACTTCTCCCAGCCCCTCCACTGGGAGGGGAGAAGACCCCACGAGGGGGACGGTGGTCTCAAAATGTGCCACCATGTGACGGGCATGGACGCCTGTATCCGTACGACCTGCACCTACAACCTCTATAGGCTGACGTAAAATGACAGAAAGAGCTTTTTGAAGCTCTTCCTGTACTGTATTGCCATTCGGCTGAATCTGCCAGCCGTGATAGTTTGTTCCGTCGTATTGAAAATGTATGAAATATCTCATTGATATTTTATTTGCGGCTCAGAAATCTTCGCCCTACATGTTTCTACCGTGACACTGCTTGTATTTCTTTCCGCTACCGCAAGGACAAGGATCGTTGCGTCCAACCTTTGGGTCGCGGATGATAGGAATCTTAGGGAGGTTCTGAGCACCTTCGCGAGTGTCGCGAGAAGCAACTTCGCGCTGTATGCGCTGTGCCTCGTCAATGTCGATGTGCTGCTCCACATACTGTGGCTTAGGCTGTGGTGCAGGCTCTGGAGCTGGCTCGTTGACCTCTTCCTGACGTACCTCCGGCACTGCTGCACGCATGAGGATGGCAACGATGCGGTCATTCATCTCGTTGACCATGTTGTCGAAGAGCTTAACACTCTCGAGCTTGAAGATTACGAGAGGGTCTTTCTGCTCGTAAGAAGCATTCTGAACAGAGTGCTTGAGTTCGTCGAGAGCGCGGAGGTTTTCCTTCCAGCAATCGTCTATGATGTGAAGCATGATCTGCTTCTCGAATTCCTTGACAATGTTCTTGCAGTTGTTCTCATAAGCCTCCTTGAGGTCAACGCGGATATTGTAGCCGCGCTTTCCGTCAACAACAGGCACCACGATGAACTTGTACTGGTCGCCTTGATTCTCGTAAACCTGCTTGATTACAGGCATTGCAGTTTCCTGCATCTTGTCAGTGCGAGCCTTGAATGCTTCCATTGCAGTCTGGAAAGTGTCTTCACAGAGCTTGTCGAGGTTGCCGCTGAGAGCTTCCTCTGCAAACGGACACTCCATGTAGAGCGTCTTGATGAAGAGTTCCTTACAGCCTTCGTAGTCGTTCTTTGTGACGATGTTTACGACGCGGTCCCAGATAATATTCGCGATGTCCATGCCGATACGCTCACCCATGAGAGCATGGCGGCGCTTGTCATAGACTACGGTACGCTGCTTGTTCATCACGTCGTCATATTCAAGAAGACGCTTACGGATACCGAAGTTGTTCTCCTCAACCTTCTTCTGTGCACGCTCAATAGCGTTTGTTACGATAGAAGATTCAATACGTTCACCTTCCTCGAAACCGAGACGGTCCATTACGTTTGCAATCTTCTCAGAAGCGAAGAGACGCATCAGCTTATCTTCGAGCGAAACATAGAATACAGAAGAACCTGGGTCACCCTGACGTCCGGCACGACCACGAAGCTGACGGTCAACGCGTCGGCTTTCGTGACGCTCTGTACCGATGATGGCAAGACCACCAGCATCCTTGATTTCCTTAGAAAGCTTGATATCGGTACCACGACCTGCCATGTTTGTTGCAATGGTAACAGTCTTTCCGAAACCAGCCTGAGCCACGATGTCAGCCTCGCTCTGGTGGAGCTTAGCGTTCAATACGTTATGCTGAATGCCGCGCATCTTGAGCATACGAGAGAGGAGCTCAGAGATTTCAACCGAAGTAGTACCAACGAGCACAGGACGACCCTGTTCAACCATTGCCTGAACTTCTTCGATTACGGCATTATATTTCTCGCGGTTTGTCTTATAAACGCGGTCGTCAAGGTCCTTACGAGCGATTGGGCGGTTAGTAGGAATCTCGACAACATCGAGCTTGTAGATGTCCCAGAACTCGCCTGCCTCTGTGATGGCAGTACCGGTCATACCAGAGAGCTTGTGGTACATACGGAAGTAGTTCTGGAGAGTGATTGTGGCGAAAGTCTGAGTAGCTTCCTTCACCTTGCAGTGCTCCTTAGCTTCAACAGCCTGATGGAGACCGTCGCTCCATTGGCGACCTTCCATAATACGGCCAGTCTGCTCGTCCACAATCTTCACTTCGCCATTGTCAATGACGTACTCTACGTCCTTTTCGAACATACAGTAAGCCTTGAGAAGCTGACGGATGGTGTGAACACGTTCGCTCTGAACTGCGTAGTGGTCGAGAAGCTGGTCTTTCTTTGCAAGACGCTCTTCGTCAGAAAGTCCCTTTTCGTTCTCAAGGTCAGAGAGTTCTGTTGTGATGTCAGGAATGACGAAGAGATCCTTTTCGCCAACCTGCTTTGCCATCCAGTCAGTACCCTTATCTGTCATTTCGCAAGAATTGAGCTTCTCTTCTACAACGAAGTAGAGTGGCTCAACAGCCTCTGGCATCTTGCGGTTGTTATTCTCCATGTAGTACTCCTCAGTCTTGAGCATACCAGCCTTGATGCCTTCCTCAGAGAGATACTTGATGAGCGGCTTGTTCTTTGGCAGACACTTATATGAACGGAAGAGAGAGAGGAAACCCTTATCCAGTATTTGCTGATCATTCTTCTCACGACCTTCAGTGATAAGTTTCTTTGCATCAGCAAGATACTCTGTAGCAAGCTTGCGCTGAACACCTACGAGCTTCTCTACGAGTGGCTGATACTGCTCGAACATCTGTACGTCGCCGTTAGGAACAGGACCAGAGATGATGAGCGGAGTACGTGCATCGTCCACGAGAACCGAGTCAACCTCATCGACGATAGCGTAGTTGTGGCGGCGCTGAACGAGAGATTCTGGTTCTGTAGCCATGTTGTCGCGGAGGTAGTCGAAACCGAACTCATTGTTTGTACCGAATGTGATGTCAGCCTGATAAGCCTTGCGGCGCTCCTCTGAGTTAGGACGATGCTTGTCGATGCAATCTACAGAAAGACCGTGGAACATATAAAGAGGACCCATCCCTTCCGAGTCACGCTTTGCAAGATAGTCGTTCACGGTAACGACGTGAACACCGTTTCCTGTAAGTGCGTTTAGGAATACAGGCAAAGTAGCCACGAGAGTCTTACCTTCACCGGTTGCCATTTCGGCAATCTTACCCTGGTGGAGCACAGTACCACCGAAGAGCTGCACATCGTAGTGAACCATGTCCCACTTGAGGTCGTTACCTCCGGCGAGCCAGTGGTTGCTGTAGATAGCCTTGTCGTCTTCAATGCGTACGAAGTCTTTAGTCTCGGCAAGTTCGCGGTCATAGTCAGTTGCAGTAACTACAACCTCCTCGTTATGCGCGAAGCGGTTAGCAGTTTCCTTTACGATGGCGAAGGCTACAGGGAGAACCTCTGTAAGTCCCTCTTCGTAAAGTTCGAGCACCTCTTTGTCGAGTTTGTCTATTTCGTTGAAGATAACTTCACGCTCGTCGATAGGAGTTTCTTCGATCTTCGCCTTGAGTTCGTCAATCTTGGCGAGTTTCTCAGTACCCTTATTGCGTACGATGAGAGTGATTTCATCTTTCTTCGCTCTCAGTTCATCGTTTGAAAGCGCCTGAATCTCTGGATAGACAGCCTTCACCTGCTCAACAATCGGCTGGATGAGCTTCATGTCGCGAGATGACTTATCGCCAAAGATTGATTTGATAATTTTGAAAAATCCCATATTTTGTTTTATTTTTTCTTTTTATGTTTATATAAAAGCATGGAACAAATGTTGTGCCATCAAGAGTTTGCAGCCTCGTTAAATCGTTCTAACAGCCACTTTTTTTGCTCTAAAATAGTCATTTCGCTATTGTCAAGCAGGATCGCGTCGTCTGCTTTGCGCAGAGGAGAGACCTCGCGATGTGAGTCTTGGTAGTCTCTTTCGCGTACATTATTAAGAATGTCCTGATAGTCTGCTTCCTGACCTTTAGCCTTCAATTCGTCGTAGCGGCGCTGTGCTCTGACCTCGTCGCTTGCCGTAACGAATATCTTCAGCTCTGCGTCTGGGAAGACTGTTGTGCCGATGTCGCGACCGTCCATTACCACGCCTTTGTCCTTGCCCATGCGGCGCTGTTGGTCAACCATTGCAGTGCGGATGAATGGCAATGCTGCAATCTCGCTTACATGAGAAGAAACTTCCATGCCGCGGATTTCGTTCTCAACGATTTCTCCGTTCAGGCAAGCCAGAGGTTTTCCTGTTTCTGGGGCTAGTTGGAAGGAGATGTTGATGTCGCCGATGTGGTTTTCCAGTTCGGCAGGAGCAATGTTGTTGCGCATGGCATAGAGCGTGCAGCAACGGTACATTGCGCCAGTATCCACATATATGTAGCCAACTTCTTTTGCCAGGTCCTTAGCCATCGTGCTTTTTCCGCAAGAAGAGTGACCGTCTATTGCTATAGTAATCTTTTTCATTTCTTCGTTTAATCGTTCATTGACATGAAGAACTCAGCATTATCCCTCGTTCTGTTCATGCTATGTTGTATCATTGTCATTGCTTCGATAGGGTTCATGTCGGCAATGTGCTTGCGTATTATCCACATCTTTCCAAGAGTGTTTTCGTCTTGGAGAAGGTCGTCGCGACGAGTGCTTGAAGCAACGAGGTTGACAGCAGGATAGATGCGCTTGTTGGCAAGAGCACGATCAAGCTGGAGTTCCATGTTACCGGTACCCTTGAATTCCTCGAAGATAACCTCGTCCATCTTAGAGCCAGTGTCAATGAGAGCAGTTGCGATGATGGTCAACGAACCGCCATGTTCTATGTTACGCGCAGCACCGAAGAAGCGCTTTGGCTTCTGTAGGGCATTTGCATCCACACCACCTGTGAGCACCTTACCTGATGCAGGAGCAACTGTGTTGTAAGCGCGGGCGAGTCGGGTGATGGAGTCAAGGAAGATTACCACGTCGTGGCCGCATTCTACAAGTCGCTTAGCCTTCTCAAGAACGAGGTTCGCAATCTTCACGTGCTTCTCTGCCGGTTCGTCAAAAGTAGATGCTATGACTTCCGCATTTACCGTGCGAGCCATGTCGGTAACTTCTTCTGGGCGCTCGTCAATGAGGAGCATCATGAGGTAAGCTTCTGGATGGTTTGCGGCAATGGCATTTGCAATATCCTTCATGAGGATGGTCTTACCAGTCTTAGGCTGTGCGACGATGAGTGCACGCTGACCTTTACCTATTGGCGAGAAGAGATCGACGATTCGTGTAGATTTATTTGTAGTCTTTGGATCGCCGCAGAGAGTGAACTTCTCGTCAGGGAAGAGTGGGGTAAGGTGTTCAAATGGAATGCGGTCGCGCACTTCCTCCGGCTTGCGTCCGTTAATATAATTTATGGATGTTAGGGTGAAGAACTTCTCACCGTCAAATGGTGGACGAACGAGACATTCTATCACGTCGCCAGTCTTCAAACCATACTGCTTGACATACTGACCAGCAACATAAACATCGTCAGGAGAAGAAACGTAGTAATATTCAGAAGAGCGGAGGAAACCGTATCCGTCAGGCATCATTTCGAGTACACCGCGAATTGACACTATGTTGTCGAAGTTGTATTCCTTCTTCTCTGGCTTTGCTGGCTCTACCTTCTGCGCCTCGCGTTCAGCAGGCTTTGCTTCTTTAGGCTCAGCCGGCTGCTTTGAAGGAATTGCCTTTTTTGCTATTGGCTCTGGTGCGTAGATGGCTTCTGGTATTGCACCGAGTTCCTGAAGCAGAGCCTGGTCTTCTGTTGGTATGTCTTGGATGACTATGAAGTCTGTGTCGTCATCAATGCTGATTGATGGCGCTGCATGCTCTTCTGTTACCTCATCTGTAGCTTTTTCTGCCATTTCTGCAGGCTCTTCTTCGTGTACAGGAGCAGCTTCCTCGTTTATAGGAGCAGCTTCTTCGTGTGCAGGAGCAGCTTCTTCAATTACTTGGTTTGGAGTTTCTTTGCTAATGCTTTCTGCGCTTGTAGCGTCTTCACTTTCTACCTCTTGTTTTGCGGCAGCTTCTTCCTTTTCTGCCTTTGCTTTCTGCTGACTCTCCCATGCTGCAATGGCCTCAAGCTCCGCCTTTGACTTGCGTCCGCGGTGTGGCTTGAAGAGTAGGGCAGGGTCTTGCAGCATTTCATTTGCAGTTGGTTCTGCCACAGTCGGTTCTGCCATAGTTGGTTCAGGCTCTACTATGGGAATGGCTGGTTCTTCAGTAGGCTTTGTCGCTGCTTCCGATACGAAATCTTCGTCAAACAATCCTTTCTGTGCTGCTTCGTCTATCTGCTTTTTGATAGACTTGCGTTTTTCTTTTGAGTCAAGGCTCTCTCCGTCCATACCGCTCACAGTATAGACAGCATCTTTTTTCGCAATTCGTGTGCGCTTTCTTTTAGGCGCACTACCGAGAACTTCCTCTGAGGAATTCTCTGGCAATATATCTTTCGTTGACACTATAAATATATAAAAGTTCTGGATATTTGTTGGGCTGTAAATGCTATGCCAAAGGCTTTATGTATTTTGCCAAGCGGCGATAGATATCATGCCCTTAATAAGGTTTGGAACAAAGAAACGCTCCAAACACGGTGCAAAGTTAAGAAAAAAAGTGAAAATAACAACGCAAAACGCATTTATTTTCACTTTTACACGATTTTTTTATTGATTATTGAACTGTATTCAGCTGTTTCGCACTCAGAATTCTGCATTAAAGATAGCCTTCTGACTTCATCACCTCAGCAGTCTCAAGTAACTGTGCATACCATTCCTCCCCGAACCTTCGAGTAAGCGGACCTTCAAGGAACTTGTATATTGGCAGACCAATCTCGCGACCTTTCTTTACTGCCGTATGACAAACATCCCAGCGGTTGTAGCTGAGTGCAGACGTACCGTTGGAGAAGATCTTCTCGCGGATAGGATACAAGGCACAGGAGATTGGTTTGATGAAGTTTATCTTGCCCGCACGCTGCGCCTTCTCTATGGAGCACAGGCAGCAATCGCCATCGTAACAGGTAAAGACGCAGTCCTTGCCGCCAACGATGCTTGTCACGAGGTCGCCTTCCTCGTCAACGTAAGCCACACCCTGCTTGTCGATTATACTCTGTGCTTGCGCAGAAAGGTCTGGCCAAACAACATCAAGGGCATCCTCTATGGCTGCCACTTCTTCATGCGTAACAGGCGCACCGGCATCACCTTCTATGCAACATTCGCCCTTACATTGAGAGAGGTCACAGCAGAATTGCTCTGTAAATATTTCTGTTGAGACGAGAACGTCTCCTACTTCTACTATCATCAGTGGGATTTACGAGATTTACTGATTAACAATTTATCCTTTTGCCGCAAGAACTTCAATCTCTACGAGTGCACCTTTGGGTAGTTTCTCAACGGCAACGGCAGAGCGAGCTGGGTAAGGCTGCTGGAAGAACTCTGCATAAACCTCGTTCATTGCAGCGAAATCGTCCATGCTGTTCAGATAAACAGTTGTCTTTACGACATGGGCAAGGTCTGTACCAGCTGCTTCAAGTATATTCTTTGCGTTCGTCAGCGACTGACGTGTTTGCTCCTTTATACCGCCAACGGCAAACTCGCCAGTTGCGGGATCAACAGGAATCTGACCTGACGCATAGACAAATCCGTTTACTTCAATAGCCTGACTATATGGGCCGATGGCAGCTGGTGCCTTGTCTGTGTGTATTGCTTTCATAATTTATAATTTTTATAATCCTTAATTTACTTATTTTTGTATGATTCTGCTCCAAGACCGCCCATCTGGTTGGCAGCACGCACGCTCCACACGTCACCTTCTTTTGCGCCCTTGAGCATGTAAGAATTGGTAATCGTAAAATCCACCACCTTACCATTCTTACAAATAGCATAGAGAAGAGCGCCCTTCTGTTCATCCCATGTAAGGCGTTTCTTGCCTACACGAAGGTTCTTTGGTGCAGCCATCTGCTCCGCATCATGGATTGGATCCCAACCGTCAAGCACTGTCTCCATAGTATAGCGTGATGCTTCTGCAGCATTGAGGACAGGTTTGTTGTCGTGGGTATTTCCCTCCTTGTCTGTCCACTGCGTGCGACGGCCTTCAAGCGAAATTGTCTGACCGTTTGTGAGCATGGTATTAAACTCAGCAAACTGCGCCGGCCATCCGCCACTCATGTCTGCCCAACCGTTGTAGCCACGCTTATCTTTGGTGATAGGTTCGCTGTCAACCTTCGTATTGAGCCAGATGGCAGTTGGCGTACCCTTGCCCCACGGACGTCCGAGATAATAGCTTACGTCTGGCGTTTCGCTCTTAATGTAGCACCGCTGCATAACATAACCATATTTCCTTGGCACTGAAGGAACTGCCAGATAACCGCCCTTGTCGCACTGTTGGAAAGTTACGCCACTATAATACACGTCGCCCTTGCCACAGATGTAGTCAGTGCGACCGCGTATGACGCCACCTTCAAAGTAGAAGCGTCCCTGCTGGTTGTTTGATACGTAAGTATCCTGATAGCCCCAGATGCAGATATTCTTTGCTATGGTGAAATTGGAGCGATCGTGCAGCACAATGTTACGGCCTGTATGGTCAGCCATGCCGTTCTTCATCGTTATGTCCTGCAGATAGGTAGAATGGCTCTGACTCTCTATTATCAGAACGTCGCCCTTGCCAATGCCCTCCAGCGGACATGCTGATCCGAAGCCGTTATCCCATGTAGCGGGAGGAGTGGTGTTTGTCAATACGGTCATGTCCCTACCCTCGCCTATTATTGATGTATTGGGAGCTTTCAGATAACAGCGCGGATCACCATACTCTTTGCCATCGCCGCCTACGGTTGTGCCTTCAGTAGGAATCTGGTAGTCACCCTGCATCACAAAGATGCGGAAGCGCTGCGTGGTGTCCTTCCGGCTGTTGGCTACATCAAGTGCCTGACGAAACGAACCATCACGAGGCACCACGAAGTCATAGAGTTTTCGCTCCAATGCCTTTGTCTGTGCAGCGACGTTCATGCCCATGACTGCCGCAGCAAGTATCAAAAACAGTCTTTTCATTCTACGAATATTGTTTTTTGACGAAGTATTTTCTGGAATAATCGCTGCAAATTTAAGAAATTTCTGCCAATTATCAGTCTGTTTTTCTCGAAAAAGACACTTTTGTTTACTTTTTGTATGATATAAAGATGGAATTAGCAAAAAATGATTAACTTTGCGACCAAAAGTATGCAAATGATGAAAATAATTGAAAAACTACTCATATTGATATGCGTGTGTGTATTTCCCCTTTCTTCCTGCCAAGATTTGGACGGCATTAACAATCGCCTGGACAAGTTGGAAGCAAGCGTCAGCGAGTTACAATCGGCTGTTAAGGCATTGCAGAGTGCATACAACCAAGGGAAAATCATCAAGTCGGTAACCCCACTGACCGATGCCAAGGCTGGCGGTTGGTTAGTGACTTTCTCTGACGACACAACAATTCGTCTGGAGAATGGCATGAATGGTATTGACGGCGTTACGCCAACCATTGAGATCATCAACGGCTATTGGTGGATAAATGGCAAGGAAACCTATGTCAAAGCTATAGGAGTTGATGGACAAAACGGTGCTGACGGCATCAACGGAACTGACGGAAAAGATGGTGCTGACGGAAAGGACGGTGTGACGCAAACGGTAGAGATAATTGATGGTTATTGGTGGATTAATCATCAGGACACAGGCGTAAAGGCAGTGGGCTTTGACGGTCAGAACGGTACTAACGGAACAAACGGAACAAACGGCATTACCCCATTTCTAAAGATAGACCAATTCGGCTATTGGACAATCTCTTACGACAATGGCAAGACCTTTACCCGACTACTTGACAACGAAGAGAATCCTATCAAGGCTGTAGGTCAGGACGGTAAAGACGGGCAGGACGGTAAAGACGGACAGGACGGTAAAGACGGACAGGATGGAAAGGATGGCATAAATGGCACAGATGGAAAGGACGGCATCAACGGCACTGACGGAAAAGATGGTGCAGACGGAAAGGACGGAAAGGACGGTGCTGAAGGACTGAGCATCAGACTTGTAATCAACGATGCTGGCTATTACGTTATTCAGTCTTACTATCGGTCAGATCCGGCAACTGTTGTAAGCGAGACGCCGACACCTTATACTGCCGATGCAAGCAGAGTGATTACATCTTTGACTCAAGACGACAAGACTCATGCTATCACCATGGTACTTGCAGACGGAAGCACCTTTACCTTCAACATGCATTATATATCGCCAACAAGTATCGCCATCCTGAATATCAATCCTATTTACCTCGCAACGGGTACACAGGCAAGCGTGGAGTTCCGCGTCAATCCATCGAATGCGCTCTTTAAACTTACTGGAGATGACTGCCAGATTGAGTTGGACAAGGTTGGTACTGTTATGTCACGCTCCTCTTACGTAACCACTCCAAGCAACTACAAGCTGGTGCGAGTAGAGCAGGTGTACGACGGTGATACAGAGGAGATGAAGGTCGGACAGTATCGCGCCATCATCGAGGACACGAAGGTATCGGCAGAATACGATGAGATGGCTACTCTTGTGCTGAATGTTGCTGATGCGAACGGCGACACGGTACAGATTTCGTCAAGTGCATTTGAAATAAAGGGACAGAACTATAAGGATCTGCCCATGACAGGATTGCCAATAGCAATTATCAATACGCCTAACTCCGAGCCTATCATGAGCAAGGAGAACTGGATGGCAGGCGCAACGATAACCATCCTGAACCCAGACATGACAATTGACTGTCAGGGTACCCTGAGCATCAAGGGGCGTGGAAATTCCACATGGATAGACTACCCTAAGAAACCATACTCTTTGAAACTCGACCAAAAGGATAAGGTCCTTGGCATGAAGAAGCACAAGCGTTGGTGCTTACTGGCAAACTGGATGGACAGAACCTTGATGCGCAATGCCGTGGCATTTGAGATTTCACGCAACACGGGACTTGCGTGGACACCAAGCGGAAAGTTTGCAGAGGTCATATTGAACGGAAAACACATCGGCAACTATTATCTCTGCGAGCAAATCAAGGTTGACGAGAACCGTGTGAACATAGCCCAGCTTGATCCTACCCTAACGAAAGGCGAAGGAATAACGGGCGGTTACATCTTCGAAATTGACACTTACTACGACGAACTATTCAAGTTCCGTCCACAAAGAAGCAACCTCCCATGGATGTTAAAAGATCCTGACGTTGTAAATGAAGCACAGTTTGACTGGGTAAAGAACTACGTGGCTGAGATGGAGGAAGCGTTGTATGATTCCGCCAAATTTGCAAATCGGGAGTTCTACGACTACATGAACCTCGAATCCTTCGTTGACTGGTGGATCGTGAATGAGCTGATAATGAATGTCGAGATAAAACACCCGAAGAGTTGCTATATGTACAAGGACATTAACGGCAAGATGACAGCTGGTCCTGTCTGGGATTACGATTGGGAATCGTTCACTCCTAAAGGAACATCCTCATTCCAATGCCAGAATGGTTTGTATTATCCAAGGTTATTTGCCGATCCAACCTTCGTTGCTATGGCAAAAAGGCGTTGGACAGCATTCAGGGCATCTCTCATACTCAACATACCTGCGTTCATCGACAAAACAAAAGTTCTGCTAGAGGAATCGGACAAGTTGAATGCCCCTATGTGGCCGATTGGTGACGAAAAACCTAACGGCGATGAGGACATGAGTTTTACGGATGCCGTTAACAGACTGAAGGCAGCATATCTTGCTAAACTGATTTGGTTTGATTCTCAAATAAAGAATTGGTAAGGCTTATGAAGGTATCTTTCATACTTTAGAAGCATGAATTCATACACAGGAATATCAATAAAGAATCTGACAACTGGCTACCGACATCACCGCGAGACAACTAACGTAGGCATTGACCTGAACGCGGAACTCCGACGCGGAGAGCTGACGTGTCTGTTAGGACCTAACGGCTCTGGCAAATCAACTCTCTTGCGCACATTGTGCGGATTTCAGCCGGCAATGGAAGGGACGGTCTGTGTGGCAGGCAAGGAAATAAACGAATATAGTAGCGCGGAACTAGCACGACTGATAAGCGTAGTACTTACGGACAACTCGCGCATAACGGACATGACCGTCTGGGATGTGGTGGCCATGGGACGCAGTCCTTACACTAATTTCTGGGGCAAACTGACAGAAGAAGACATTGAAGAGGTGGATAGATGCATGCAGTTGGCTGGCATCAGCGAGTTTGCCAAACGTAGCATTAGGACACTGTCTGACGGCGAACGACAGAAGGTGATGATTGCAAAGGCTATTGCGCAAGACACGGACATCATTGTACTTGACGAGCCTACAGCATTCCTTGATTACCCGAACAAGGTAGGCATGCTGATACTCTTGCACAAGATAGCCAAAACGATGAACAAGGCTGTGCTACTCAGCACTCACGACATGGAACACGCCCTACAAGTGGCTGACCAGATTTGGCTTCTCGACAAGTCGCTCGGACTTACCGCAGATACTCCTTCTGCACTTAGCGAAGACGGAAGCATCGAACGCTACTTCACGGCAGAAGGCATGGAGTACGACCGCAAGACTATGACCTTCAAAATCAGGAAATAACCTTTGTCATAGCAAGACGAATCAAAACTCATAGGAAAACGAGGCAAAACTCATAGGAAAACGAATCAAGACTCATAGCAAGACGAATCAAGACTCATTTAATGGTGCGATGAGGGCACCGCACTATAGGAATAAAAAGGCCAAGTCTATTGGCTATTAGAGTTGGACAGAACTAATTTCTGCAGAGCGGCAGGACTCCAATGGACATAGCTGGCGATGATGTTTCCTTGTGCATAGAACAAGGTATCAACAGTCTCTCCCTGCGCATTGAACAGTTGGGAGTCGGATTCTGGTGCCGACACCAGCGAACTGTAATGGAACTCATGCCCCTTGAGTTGTTTACCATGCCACTGCATCTGCCTGTAACCGAGATGAAGTCGGGCGTTCTCCATAGTCGTGGAGAAAGGAAGAAGCCCTGTCATCTGCATACCATCAATGGATTTGCTCAGATACATCATGCCACCACACTCTGCAATGATTCTTGCCTCTGTGCGGCGAAGACTTTCCATGGTGGCTGTGCTCTGCGACAGTTGCTCAAGGAAGAGTTCTGGATAACCACCTGGCAGATAAACCACAGCTGCATCATCACCAACAGGTTCATTATTCAAAGGAGAGAAGAAGCGAACATCAAAATGCCGTTGGAGTTGCTGGACGGCTTCGGGATAGAGGAAGTTGAAGGCATCGTCATGAGCGATATAGAGTTTCTCTACGAGCTGAGCGGGAGGGCATTGAGAGGGATTAAAATTAGTATTTGAGTGGACGTTTTCTGTTACAAAGGGCAATAGGCTAAGATTCTCCTCAACAACATCCGCAATGTTATCGGCAAGTTCTGAGATGCGTTGGCGCTCAAGGAGGTCAAGACCGAGATGGCGACTTGGACTATAGAGGTTCTTCTGTCGTGGTATGCAGCCAAGACATTCCAAGCCAACGGCTTCTGCAGCTTTCCTCAATGCTTGCTCATGACGCTTGCTACCTACATGATTAAATATGATCGCGCGCACACGCGTATTAGGTCGCCAATGCATATAGCCATAAAGCAACGGCGCAGCACTGTATGCCATGCTACTGCCATTGACAACCAGGATTACCTCAGCACCGACGGTTTCCGCCACATGTGCAGCACTGCCATTCATACCTTCGGCTCCATCGTACAACCCCATCGCACCTTCTATAATATTAATGTCGGCAGAAGATTCGTTGAGAAGTCGGCAGACAGCCTCCTCGCCATTCATCCAAAGGTCTAGGTTAAGACTATCCTTTCCGCAAGCCACGCGATGATACTGCGGATCAATATAATCGGGTCCACACTTGAAGGGCTGCACACTGTACCCCCTGCGAGAGAGAGCTCGCAAAAGCCCCATTGTGATGGTTGTCTTGCCACTGCCAGAAGAAGCGGCAGCTATCAGAAAAGTCTTTTTCATAATAAATATAGCAATAAAATCGGTGCAAAAGTACAATTTTTCCTCAAAAACAATTGCACATTGTGAATATTTTCTTAATTTTGCACGCAAAAATACGGTGATGCCATGCGCAAACAAGCAAATGGCAGAGAGGGAAGCCGGTGAAAATCCGGCACAGTACCCGCTACTGTAGATACCCTTTTTGCAGAACCAAGACAAAGCCACTGGCCTTTTAGCCGGGAAGGCGGTTTCTGTGGGGTAAAGTCAGGAAACCTGCCGTATAAAGTAAACATACTATAAGGCGCTACGGGAAGATGGCGAACTTTGATAACCTTAAAAAATGCATTATAACTTCTTTAAGTGGGCAGTTGCGTCCGCTCTCTTGATGTGTTCCTCTCATGGCTTGTTCGCTCAGAACACGCAAGATTGGGAAAAAACTCTCAATCCGGTTGTTGTAACAGCAACTGGTACGCATAGCCGTCAGCACAACTCCGCAGGCGACGTACAAGTAATAACGCGAGAGAACCTCTCAGCAAGTCACATAACCAACTTGGAGGATGCCCTCCTAATGCTTGCCCCAGGCATTTCGCGTATGACCAACGGAATGGGTACCTTCGTTAGCCTTAACGGACTAAACGATGACTACATACTGATTCTGGAGAACGGAAAGCGCATAACAGGCGAAGACCGATTGGGACGAATAAACATCTCCGCAGTAAAGCGCATAGAGGTGCTCAGCGGTGGTGCTGGAACGCTCTACGGTAGCGATGCCGTAGCTGGTGTGATAAACATAATTACGGACAGCAGTAGCAGCCGCAAGATTGAAAAAAACATTGAGCCAGAGGCTCATGCAAGCATCAAGACAGAAGGCGCAAGCAAGGGCAGAATCTCACAGTCGGCAACGGCAGAACTGCATCTTGGCAGACTTGTGAGCAACACGGCTTTCCAGTATCGCACGGCTGACAACTATCAGGTCAACAAGCAGGAACTTGTCTATAACAAGCTTATGCCAACAGGAAGGGTGATGAGCCAAGGCTTCAGAAACCACAGCCTCGACCAGCGCCTTGCATGGAACTTTGACAACGGACTTCAGGTATATCTGCGCGGAAATTACAACAATTACCACACAAACCGCCCACAGACAGCCAAGTACTACAAAGGTTCTACGAAGAAAGACTCCAAAACTGGACTTACCGACACGCTCTTCACACAGACAGCAGCTTACAGCTACGACCTCGCCCGCGAAACATTCCTCTACGGTGCAGGAGCATCATGGCGAGTAAACAAGAAGACGTATCTTGAAGCAGACTTCTTCTGCGACAATTTGGTATCAGAGCGCGATTCTTTCGACACATCAGTACCGGGCGGCACACAGCTTACGAAGCTCACACGCGTGTATGACATGACTATGAAGGGCATCTTCAACCTCTCTGCAGCCAACAAGCTGTCGGCTGGTATGGAGATGATGCACGAAACATATCGCAGCTACAACTTCAGCGGTCGCCACATGAACACGTTCTCCACATACGTCCAGGATGAGGTTCAGATAATCAAGCAATTGAAGGCTGTAGCAGGCTTGCGCTTCGTGCAGAACCAGTTCTACGGTTCTTACCTCACACCAAGCGTGCAGCTGATGTCAGCATTGGGTCCTTTCAGCATTCGCGCTGGTTACAGCACAGGCTATCGCAGCCCTACCCTATCGCAGATATTCTACGAAAATGACGAGACGAAGACCATCACCATTGGTAATCAGGACCTTAAGCCTGAGAAGAGCAACTTCTTCACTTTCGGTGTAAGCTATATGGGCAAGGGCATTAATGTCGGCGTAAAGGGTTTCTATAACGCCATTCGCGACATGATAAGCTATCGCACGCTGACAAACAACGAGATAGAATCGTCTGGACTGGACACGAAATATCCAACTGCAACAAAGTATCAACAGCGTGACAACATCGACGAGGCTAAGGTTATCGGACTCGCAGCTAACATCTCATGCTACCTGCCATACGGTTTCTCGCTCGGTGGTTCATACACGCTACAACACACTGAGGCAAAGAGCGTCACCCTTGATGCAACGTCTCAAACTTACGTATCAAAGACCGAACCTATCGACCGCAGCGTGAAGAGCAGCGGAAACTTCTTTGGACAGTGGAACAAGACATGGTCGGACTATCGTCTCGCCATCCGTATGCAAGGTCGTATGCAAGGAAAGCGTTGGAGCACAAGTTACGGATATGCTCCTGCCTACTCGCAATTTGACCTCACCACTACTCATACATGGCAGACAAGAACTGCAGAACTTGAGTTTGGCATCGGCATCGAGAACATCTTCAACGACCGCGACGAGCGTCCTTGGTGCAGCAATTTCTCAACGCTCAATCCGGGACGTAGCGTCATGGCAAGTTTTGCGGTGAAGATTTAAATGAACAAAAGGTTAATGGGTTAAAACGTGAAAAAAGGAATTAGTATCATATTGTTGTCTAATCTGTTGGGGCTTGGCGCAATGGCACAAGACCAGGAGAGGGCGTTGCCTGAAGTGGTGGTTACGGCTACCGGTACGGAGCACTTGTTGAAGAATGCGCCAGTACAGACGGAAGTCATCACGCGCAAGATGATTGAGAGCTACGCAGGCAAGAGCATAGAAGAAATCCTCGGTGGTCTTACGGCTTCTTTCGCTTTCAACGAGAGCGACATGGGCAGCCAGATGCAGCTAGGAGGCTTGGGCAACAGCTATATCCTTGTTCTCATAGACGGCAAGCGCATCCACGGCGACAATGGCGGTGACAACGACCTCTCGCTCATTGACCCTCACAACATTGAGCGCATTGAGATAGTGAAGGGTGCGCAATCTGCACTTTACGGCAGCGATGCAATAGCCGGTGTGGTGAACATCATCACGAAGAAGCATGACACAGAGACCGTTCTCCTTGAGAATACCTCGCGATTTGCTTCGGGCGGTGGCATGGATTATGACCTCCGTCAGCACAATGGCGTGGGCATAGCTTTCGGCAAGGTGCAGTCATACACAAACTTCCAACTTCAAACTTCAAGCGGTTGGCAGAACACCACGAACGAATATGCCGAGGCGCAAGTTATTACAGATAGCAAGAACAAGACTTCCAACAAGCATCTGAACTGGCAAGTGGCTGAGAGACTCACATGGAAACCGATAAAGCCGCTTGAACTTTACGCTGAAGGTTCCTATTATAAAAAGGATATCATGCGCCCGCATGAGGCTCAGCGTGCTTCCATCGTGCAAAACGGCTACGACCTGATGTACAAGAACGCCAGTGCATCGATGGGTGGAAAGTGGCTGTTGACGAAGAAAGACCGTGGACAGGATGCCGTGACCTTGGACATAGATTGGAACAAACATGCCTACTTCTACAACTACACAGACAAGGTTTACGGTGACATCTATTACAACGGCAAGTTGGAACACGACTATCCTTATTACCCTGGCGACAAGAGTTTGCAAAGTGATCAGCAAAGAGTCATGGCTGCAGCTAAGGGTGTGTTCTACCTCGGGAAGATGAACATTCTGACCGGCGGCGCGGAATATCGCTACGACTATCTTGAAGCTCCATTGAGAGTGAAGGACGCAGAGGCAAGCGACTGGACTGCTGCTCTGTATGCTCAGGACGAGATAACCCCTCTCACATGGCTTAACATCACGGCAGGATTGCGACTCAACCAAAACGCAGCATTCGGTTTCCGCGCTACTCCGAAGCTCAGCGCAATGGCATCGCTCGGAGATTTCCGCTTGCGTGCGGGATGGAGTCAGGGATTCAAGTCGCCAACTCCAAAGGAGCTGAACTACCACTACCTTCGCTCCATGGGCTCAAGCACATATTACTACATGGGCAACGAGAACCTTAAAGCACAGACAAGCAACTATTATTCCGTTGGATTGGAATATCGCAGCAGCAAATTTACTGCTTCGGTTACGGCTTATTTCAACAATCTTGACAACATGATAGCCCTCGTTCCTGTAGCCATTGGCGAGATACCAGCAGACGCCATGGTGTATCTTGGCGACGGAAGCATGCAGATTATTCCGAAGATGTACAAGAACACTGACCGCGCCAAGACTTACGGAGTGGATGTAAACGTGAACTACAGCATAACGAAAGAATGGACGATTGGCGGAAACTACAGCTACCTTGACACAGACGCAGAACTCTACAACGAGGCAAAGAACCGCTACATTAAGGTGACTATTGACGGCATGGCACACCACAAGTGGAATGCCTTTGCCACTTGGAACCACCGTTTTACTCCTACATACCGTCTTTCGGCAGGTCTTTACGGTCGCGGAAGCAGCATGCGCTACTATCAGACGGACGGCAACGGTAAGGCTTTCCAGTTATGGAAGCTCTCCACAAGCCACGACTTCAGCCGCAATAAGGCAGCTCTCGCATGGCATATTGAGGCAGGCATCGACAACATATTCAATTATGTTGACCGCACCATGCGACCTTACCATCTTGGAACAACAGCATGTGGCACAAACGTATTCGTATCATTCAGCATAAAATACAATAAAGGAAAAAACAACATTAACACTAAAATCAAAAAACAAACTACACATGAAGAAGATTAAATCTCTCATGCTCCTTGCTGTAACAGCAATGGTAGCTTTCGCCTTCACCGCTTGTAGCGATGATGACACTAAGGTAGAAGAGCGTTACAACTCTGAGTTCGCTCTCGTTGACAATCAGGTAGCACAGGCAAAGAAGCACGACAAGGCTATCCTTCTCGTTGCTTTCGGTTCTACATGGGACAACGCTTTCAAGGCTTTCGACTCTACGATTGATGCTTACAAGACAGCTTTCCCTGACTGTGACGTTTACCTCTCTTTCTCTTCTGACATCTGTATCAACCGTGCTCATGTTGGTGAGAACGAGAACGAGAAGGGCGAGATCGTTAAGCGCGACTATTACTCTCCAAACTACTGGCTCCACGCTCTCGGTAAGGCTCAGTACAAAAATATCACAGTACAGTCTCTTCAGGTTATTCCTGGTGAGGAGTTTGCTGCTGTTGTTGCTTGCGTGAAGAAGTTCGCAAACAATGGTTACATATTTGACGCTCGCCTTGACGACGATTACCTCAGCAAGGTAAAAATCTACCTCGGTCTTCCTTTGCTCAACAATCCTGTTGATGACGTTAATGCCGTTGCAACAGAACTCAACAAGGTTGCTGCCGCACAGGCTGCAAAGGGTGTTGTTGCTTTTATGGGTCACGGCAACCCAGACTCTTATGACACCTTCAAGGCTAACATCCGCTACAACCAGCTTGAGGAAGCTCTTCAGAAGATCAACAAGAACTACTTTGTAGGTTGTGTTGACCAGCCAGAAAACTTCAAGCCATACGTTTACGATCGTATGGTAGCTGCTGGCATCACTAAGGGCGACATGTACCTTTATCCTCTTATGTCTATCGCTGGTGGCCACGCTCACAACGACATGGCAGGCGACGATGACGAAGCTTGGGACGAGAAGGCTCAGGACTTCGAACTCAACGAGGAAGGCGAAGCTGAGGAAACAAGTTGGAAGTGCTTCTTCGCTCACAAGGGCTTCAACGTGACTGACGACAACTGCACACTCAAGGGTCTTCTCGAATTCACTGGCATTCGTCAAATCTGGATTAACCATACAAAGAACGCAGAACTCCTTGAGGATGCTTACCACTCAATGTATCCTGAAGAGTAAGAAGATTAATGCATAATGCGTCATAAATGCATCATGTTTAATTTTGCTAATTCAAAGTGAATAACGGAAAAATTATAGTTTGCGGCATCGGTCCGGGGGCAATGCAAGATGTGACTCCGGCGGTGCAGCAGGCTTTGAAAACTTGTGATGTAGTGGTTGGGTACAAGCTGTACTTCCAGTTTATCCAACCACTACTAAGTCCTGACACTCCATGCATAGACACAGGCATGCGTCAGGAAAGAGATCGCGCTGCCGAAGCATTTCGCATAGCACAAGAGGGGAAAACCGTGTGCGTGATAAGCAGTGGCGACTCAAGTATTTATGGTATGGCTCCACTACTGTGGGAGATGAAACGTGAACTTTCCTGTGAGATTTCGATAGAAGTCTTGCCAGGAATTTCTGCTTTTCAGAAGGCAGCATCCATTCTTGGTGCTCCTCTCAGTCATGATCTTTGTCTAATCTCTCTCAGCGACCTCATGACCCCATGGCAACTGATAGAGAGGCGCATCAGGGCAGCAGCCATTGGCGACTTCGTAACCTGCGTCTATAATCCACGCAGTCATAATCGCTATTGGCAGCTGAACCGCTTGCAGGAGATATTCTTGCAAGAGCGTTCGGAAGATACTGTTGTAGGCTATGTGCGCAATGCAGGAAGAGAAGGCGAAGAGAAGGTTGTAACGACTCTCAAGGAGTTTTGTCCAGAGGACATTGACATGTTCACCATCGTCATCATCGGCAACAGTCAGACATACCAGTGGCAAGAGACTATGATTACCCCTCGTGGCTACTACAGACAATCTGAAGAATCAACAGGAAACGCTGGTTCTAAGGGAGCAGCCATCATGAACAAATCCTTTGCCACGATTCTCTCCGAGATGAAGAATCCTGAGATTCCTATATGGAAACTGTGGCCGATGCTTCATGCCATTCATACCACAGCAGACTTCTCAATGGAGAATGTTCTGCTCGTTGACGACCATGCAACAGAGCGCATATTCCAGACGATTGCCAACGGCGAACTGAAACACATTGTAACAGACGTGAGCATGGCGGCAAGCGGAATACGCAAGGGTGCCCTTGAACGTCTCGGCATGGAGGTACATTGCTATATAAACGACCCACGAGTGATAGAGCGCGTAAAAGCTTCAGAAGAAAAGGGCATAAAACTGACACGAAGCGAGGTCTGCATGCGATTGGCTGTAGAGGAATTTCCTGATGCTCTCTTTGCCATCGGGAATGCTCCGACTGCTCTGCTTGAGCTATGCAAACTCGTAAGGCAAGGCAAGGCGAAACCTGCCGGAATCATTGCTGCGCCTGTAGGCTTCGTTCATGTATGCGAAAGCAAACATGCGGCAAAAACATTGCGAGACATTCCGAAATTGATTGTCGATGGACGCAAAGGCGGCAGCAACCTTGCAGCAACTCTTATAAACAGCATCCTGACATTTGACGATGCAAAGGCCATCGCGCCAGGAAAGGATCTGTAGGGTGAATATTTATAGTTAAATGGGTACGGTTAAAGGGTTAAAATAAAGTGCAATATACTATAATAGGAATAACGGATAGTGAACACCAGACATTTGACGATGCTGTTTTGAAGATTATTTCTCAAAGCACGGTGTTCAGTGGTGGCAAACGTCACCACGAACTTGTGCGCCATCTGTTGCCGGAAAACCACACTTGGATAGACATCACAATTCCGCTAAAAGAGACTTTCTGCAAGTACAGGTCGATGCAAGATTCTCCTGTAATCTTTGCATCAGGTGACCCGCTGTTCTATGGTTTTGCAAATACCTTGCGTCGTGAGTTCCCTGAAATTGAGTTAAAGGTCTATCCTGCATTCAGCAGTCTTCAGATGCTTGCCCACAGAAAGCTTCTTCCTTATGGCGAAATGCAAATGGTAAGCGTAACGGGACGACCTTGGACACGATTGGACGAAACTATCATTCAAGGCAGGAAACTCATCGGCATTCTTACCGATGGCAAGAAAAATCCGCGAGCCATTGCCGACCGTCTGCTTGAATACGGATATGACAACTACATACTGCATCTCGGCGAAAACCTTGGAAACGAAAAGACAGAGTTGGTGCGTAGTTTTGAACTAAAGGAAGTTCCGGAGAACGTGGCACGATTAAACTGCGTAATCCTTGAACAGACAGCACCGCGCATCATTCCTTTCGGTTTGCCAGAATCCCGCTTTGCTCTTCTTGATGGCAGAGTGAACATGATAACCAAGATGCCTATCCGACTTGCTACTCTTGCAGCTCTTGAACTTCAAGACAAGTGTTGCTTCTGGGACGTAGGCTTCTGCACTGGCAGTGTTTCTATTGAAGCCCGCCTACGCTTTCCTCACTTGCAGATAGAGGCCTTTGAGATTCGTCCTGAGGGAGAAGAGCTTATGTATGAGAACTGCCGACGCTTCGGTGCACCAGGAATAAATGCTCATATTGGAGATTTCCTGTCGGCTGATATTGATAACCTTCCACGTCCAGATGCAGTATTCATCGGTGGGCATGGAGGGCATTTGAAAGAAATTATTGACCGAATAAAACAATTTATTTTGCCAAATAGCGTTATTGTATTTAATAGTGTAAGTGAAGAAAGTAAGGCTATGTTCAAAGCTGCCGTTGGCGAAATAGAAGAACTGCACATTGCTGTTGACAATCACAATCCAATAACCATAATGAAAAAACGATGCACATAATATACGTAAATGAGAAGGGCAAGCAGATAGCAGATGTTCTTGCAAAAGAAATCAGGGAAGCAAAGCTTGTTCCATTTTCAGAAATATCATATAGTCTTTGCCCAGACCCAGGGGGCATGGCAGAAACGGTCGTCTTCATAGGCGCTATGGGCATCTGCGTACGTTCCATTCTCCCTTTAATAAACGATAAGCATACCGATCCGGCTGTAGTCTGCATAGACTCTTGCGGTCAGTATGCTATTCCCGTTTTAAGTGGGCATGTTGGTGGAGCTAACGATTTGGCTCGTCGATTAGCACGCATCCTCGGCGCACAAGCTATCATTACAACACAGAGTGACAACGAAGGAAAACTGCCTCTTGACACTATCGCAAAGCAGTACGGATGGAACGAGGAAACCGTAGGTTACACGATGAATGAAGCCATCGCTCATTATGTAAACAACAAGCCTATAAAACTGATTATCGAACATGAGGATGAAGGCACCAAAGCACTTGAAGCGAATGTAAAATGCAGAATGCAGAATGCAGAATTCTGCATTGCCGTTACACCTCGTTTGCTGGACAAGTTCCACCTTCTTCATTCTGCATTCAGCATTCTATACTACCGCCCTCTCGTATTGCATCTTGGCATAGGTTGCGCTCACTGTTGTTCTGTAGGCAACATACCAGAGCAAATCATCGCCAATGTACGAGAGGCCGGCTATAGCGAACTCTCAATAGCGAGTATCAACACCATTGAACTCAAAGCCAACGAACCACTCATTGCAGCTCTCAAAGAACGCTTACCATGGACAAAACTCAACACCTACACGGCTGAAGAGCTGAACAAGATGGATGTTCCGAATCCTTCGGAATATGCGCTGAAATACGTTGGAACACCTAGCGTATGCGAAGCTTCTGCCATGATGCAAGGTGAGCTCGTCGTGGAGAAGATAAAAGGAAAAGACTTCACGATGGCGCTGTCACTAAGTAGAACAAAGAAGGAAGGCGGCTTTATTGACATCGTCGGTGCAGGTCCTGGTGACCCGGAACTTGTTTCCGTCAGAGGCAAACGCCTTCTTCAAGAAGCCGACCTAATACTTTATGCAGGTTCGCTCGTACCAGAGCGACTCACTCATTATGCTAAGCCAGGTTGCGTTGTCCGCAATAGTGCTCCGATGAACCTTGAAGAGCAGTTTGCCACAATGAAGGAGTTCTATGACAAAGGTTTGAAAGTGGTGCGTCTGCATACTGGCGACCCTTGCATCTATGGAGCGATACAAGAGCAAATGGCACTGTTTGATGAGGCAGGAATGCATTATCGAATCACCCCAGGAATCTCTGCTTTCCAGGCTGCCGCAGCAGCATTGAACAGCCAGTTTACGATTCCAGAGAAGGTGCAAACCATCATTCTCACCAGAGGTGAAGGAAGAACTCCGATGCCAGAGCGTGAACAACTGCATAAACTAGCTAAGAGCCAGAGTACAATGTGCATCTACCTAAGTGCAGCTATCGCCGAGGATGTGCAGCAGGAATTACTTCAGGAATATTCACCGGAAACACCTGTCGCTGCTTGCTACAAGTTGACATGGCCTGAACAGAAGATCTATCGCGGTAAGCTAAAGGATCTTGCAAAGATAGTTCGCGAAAACAATCTCACGCTCACGACATTGCTTGTTGTTGGCGATGCAATTGACAATCGCAATGGTCTAAGCCGACTATACGCAGACGAGTTCAAGCACATATTCAGAAAGTAACAAAAACAACATGATACTTGTTTTCGGCGGAACAACGGAAGGCAGACGCGTGGTGGAAGTCCTCGACGAGGCGACCACTCCTTATTACTACAGCACGCGAGGCACTGGTCAGGTTATTGAATCTGCCCAAGCTCGGCACATTGTTGGTGGGATGGACGACAAGGAGATTACCACATTTTGCCAAAACCACGACATCAAACTGATAATAGATGCCGCCCATCCGTTTGCGGAAAATCTCCATAGGAATATAGAAACAGCAGCAAAGGAACTATCCTTGCCCGTTATAAGATACGAGCGGAAATATCCCGAACTGCCTTCTGACGCTGTAGTCTGCGACGATTGGCGAGACGCTATTCGCAAACTAAGCGACTGTCCTAGTCTGCTTGCACTAACAGGCGTGGAAACCATAGCAAAACTAAAACCTTACTGGCAGACACATGAGACATGGTTTCGCATTCTAGACCGACCAACATCGTGGGAGATTGTGCGGATGGAAGGATTTCCTGAGGAAAGAATACTAATTGCTTCGCTTGAAGGAGGAAAGCACAGCGTGGCAGCAGCAAATGCCTCAGCCATCATCACAAAGGAGTCGGGCGAAAGCGGTTGGTTTGCCGAAAAGGTAGAACTGGCACGAAAGATGGGCGCAAACCTCTTCGTTGTTCGTCGCCCTACCCTCCCCCCATGGCCTACGGTGACTGGACCACATGGTCTTCGTCGTGCCGTAGAACATTGTCTGCCGTCGTTCTTTCCGCTTCATACAGGACTTACTACAGGTTCATGCGCTACTGCAGCCGCAGTTGCCGCTCTTCGTTGCCTTCTTGGTGAAGAGCCTATGAAAGCAGTTCCTATCATACTTCCTGAAGGCGAAGAGATCAGCCATCCTATCCAAGAAGCCACTCCAGGATTTGCGGTAGCGATAAAAGATGGCGGCAGCGATCCTGATGCTACACATGGTTGCCGAATAGAGGTAGAGGTAGAATGGAAGAGAAACAGCGCGGATGAGGAAACGATAATAATAGAAGGCGGTGAAGGCGTTGGGCGCGTCACTCTTCCTGGTTTGGGCATTCCTATAGGAGAAGCAGCCATAAACCCTGTACCGCAGCAGATGATACGCAAAAACTTGCTACATTATCTTACTGATGGTGTGACTGTTCCTCCCTCGTTCGATGGAGTCCAAGAGGGCTTGCGCGTTACAATCTCCATCCCCGAAGGTCGTGAGTTGGCAAAGAAGACCTTCAATCCTCGCCTTGGCATCGTTGACGGCATAAGCATAATCGGGACGTCGGGAGTAGTCAGACCATTCTCGAACGAAGCTTTCGTGGAAGCCATTCGACGACAGATGCAGATTGCCTTGTCACTCAAATGCCCGCTTGTTGTACTAAATAGTGGACTGAAAAGCGAAAAAGCTGTCCGACATCTTTTCCCATCGCTCCATTCCTCTGCCTACATCCACTACGGCAACCTCATTGGCGATGCCCTTACGGCAGCAAAGGAACTTGGCATACGCCACGTAGCTCTCTGCGTCATGATAGGCAAGGCGGTAAAACTGGCAGCAGGCAATCTGAACACCCACAGCCATCAAGTCGTGATGGACAGAGAAAAGCTCGCCTTGTGGCTTGAAGAGTGCGGCTGCAACGAAGCCGAAGTTGTGGCAAGCCAAATTAACCTGGCTCGCGAACTGCCACAGATTCTCGCGCCAGAACTATGGACATTACTAAAACAAACAATAACCGAAAAATGTAAAGCAATATGCAGAAAGGTTTATCCATATTCATTGGACTTCTATTTACTGGAGCCTTGATACTCGCCTCTTGCGCGAGTTCAACAATTTCTCCTGTTTCCTCTAAAGCACTAAGAAATGGCAACGAGAAAATAAGCATCAGCCATGCAAAGAACTTCAAAATAAGCGAAGTTGAACGAGGGGTTTATCACTTACGCATCACTAGCAGCGAGAGCAAGCGAGGGGCTTCTTACGACTATCTGCTCGTAAACCAGAACGCATCGCCTTCGGACTCTATTCTCAAAGCAACTGCCAGCAGTGGCTACGTGCGTCTCAATCTGCCGCTCAACCGCTTTATCTGCATGACATCATTGCAGCTGAGCAATTTTATTGCTCTTCACGCCACAAAGCAGGTTGTGGGCATAACGAGCACACGCCATCTGCACGACGATGCAATGAATGCCAACCTCTCTGATGGCAACACGGTACAGATAGGCATTGAAGGAAACTTCGATGCTGAGATGATTATGGCGGTATCGCCCGATTTGATACTGATTTCCCCTTCCAAGCGTGGAGGCTTCGAGACTTTTATGGAAAGTGGCATTCCGTTCATGCCTCACCTTGGCTACCAGGAACTCAGTCCGTTGGGACAGGCTGAATGGATAAAGCTGGTCGGTCTGCTTTCCGGACATCTTCCTGAAGCGAATGCATACTTCAATTCGATAGAAAAGGAGTACAACCATCTGTGCGAACTGGTGAAGGAAAACGAAAAGGGCGAGAAGAACTCTAAACCTACAATAATGTCGGGCGACATGAAGGGCGGTGCGTGGTATGCCACTGGAGGTCGCTCGTTCCTAGCCCAGATATTCCGCGATGCTGGCGCACGCTACTTCATGGAAAACGACAAGAACACGGGCGGCGTGAACATTGACTTTGAGGAGGTTTATGCCCACGGTGCTAATGCCGACTACTGGCGAATAAGCAACAGTTTCGATGGTGAATTCACATACGAAGAACTTGCCGCGCAGGATGTTCGCTTCAAGGACTTTAAGTCGTTCAAGAACAGAAATGTCGTGTATTGCAACATGTCCAAGACACCTTTCTACGAGTCTTTCCCAGTGCATCCAGACCTCCTGCTTTCAGACTTCATCCACGTCTTCCATCCAGAACTCTTGCCTAACTATTCCCCAACGTATTACAAGCTGCTGAAATGAAGCCGATAACCATTGCTCTTACCCTTTTGCTTCTGTTTATGCTCGTTGCCGTAAACCTTGCTTTGGGTAGCGTCATGTTACCATTAGATCAGGTTTGGGGTGCACTGACAGGCGATGCTTCCACGCCGATTGTGGCACAGAACATCGTGCTAAAAAGTCGTCTGCCGCAGACATTGACCGCCATTTTTGCCGGTGCTGGACTTGCCGTAAGCGGACTAATCATGCAGACCATCTTCCGCAACCCTTTAGCTGGTCCGACGGTTCTTGGCATAAGCAACGGCGCGTCTCTCGGCGTGGCACTCATCGTGTTACTAAATGGAGCTATCGGCGGCCAGGCTCTTGCCACGATTGGAGTACGCGGCGAGATGGCTACCGTGGTAGCTGGTA
Source organism: Prevotella sp. (assembly GCA_045597565.1). Classification (GTDB taxonomy): domain Bacteria; phylum Bacteroidota; class Bacteroidia; order Bacteroidales; family Bacteroidaceae; genus Prevotella. The sequence continues at coordinate 53,044 of JAZLKJ010000003.1, forward strand.
TCATGGGTGCACTGTTGATAATGTTCCTTATCATTCAAGTTAGCACGAAGGTAAAGAGCAGTGTCACGCTTCTCATCTTCGGTGTCATGGTAGGTTATGTTGCCAATGCCTTCATCGGAGTACTGAAGTTCTTCAGCATTGAGGAGGATGTTCGCACGTTCGTAGTGTGGGGGTTAGGCAGTTTCTCGCGTGTCAGTCCTGACCGACTATTGCCATTCTCTTGCCTTATGGCTATAACGCTTCTGGCGAGCATTCCTATGGCTAAGCAGTTGAACATCATGCTCCTTGGCGACCTCTATGCTCGAAATCTTGGACTCAATATAAAGCGCACTCGCACGCTTGCAGTAATCAGCAGCAGTTTGCTTTGCGCCATCGTGACAGCCTACTGCGGACCGATAGCTTTCATCGGACTTGCAGTGCCTCATCTTTGTCGCGGACTCTTCGGCAGCGGTGACCATCGTCTGCTCATTCCGGGCTGTATGGTGGTAGGTGCTTCACTCTCCTTACTCTGCAACATCATCGCCCGCTTGCCAGGCTTCGAGGGCGCACTGCCCATCAACAGCGTTGCCGCCCTCGTTGGTGCTCCTGTCGTTTGCTGGGTATTGTTCAAAAGAAAATAGCAAATAAATGGTTAATAACTTGATGTTCGTCGGCACAGGAAGCGATGTAGGCAAAAGCATAATTGCCACTGCCTTCTGCCGAATATTCAAGCAGGACGGATATAATCCTGCACCTTTCAAAGCCCAGAACATGGCACTCAACAGCTACGCCACGCCTGAAGGTTTTGAGATAGGACGTGCGCAGGCTGTTCAGGCAGAAGCGGCTTGCCTGCCTTGTTGCACAGACATGAATCCGCTATTGCTGAAGCCGTCTTCCGACCACACCACTCAGGTTGTGCTCAACGGAAAACCAATAGGCAACCGCTCGGCATACGACTATTTCCGAAAGGAAGGACGCGAAGAACTTCGCAAGGCTGTCTGCGATGCTTTCGATCGACTCGCCTCTCGCCATAACCCAATCGTCATGGAGGGTGCGGGAAGCGTGAGCGAGATTAATCTGCGAGACTCCGACTTGGTAAACATGCCTATGGCACGTCATGCTGATGCTGCGGTCATCCTCGTGGCAGACATTGACCGTGGCGGTGTTTTCGCTTCTTGTTATGGCAGCCTAATGCTCCAAACTCCCGAAGACCGTGCCAAAATAAAGGGTATTATCATAAACAAGTTCCGAGGCGACATCCGACTCTTCGAGAGCGGTCGCAAGATGCTTGAGGACATCTGCGGAGTTCCAGTCCTTGGCGTTGTTCCGATGTTCAAAGACATCGTCATAGACGAGGAAGATAGCGTCGCTTTGGAGCAAAAGCAACATCTGCTAGCAGAAGGGAAGATAAATGTGGCTGTTGTCTTGCTTCGCCATATCAGCAACTACACGGACTTTAACACTCTTGAGCGCGACGAGCGAGTGAACCTATTCTACACGAACAACGTGGAGGACATCAAGCATGCAGACATCATCATTCTGCCTGGCACGAAAGCCACGATAGACGATCTTTCGGTTTTGCGTCGCAACGGACTGGCACAAGCAATTCTTCGTGCTCATCGCGAAGGCACGGCGGTAATCGGCATTTGCGGTGGTTTCCAGATGCTCGGTCAGACCATTTCCGACCCTCACGCCATTGAGGGAAATATCTCAGAAATGCCAGGTCTTGGTCTTTTGGAAATGACAACCATCATGACCGAGGAAAAGACCACAGAGCAGGTGGAGTTTCTTTTCCAAGGAGAGAAATGTCACGGCTACGAGATACACCAGGGCAGAAGTTCCGCTACCGAACAGATTGTAATTCAGAACAACTGCATCGGCACTTACATTCACGGTTTCTTGGATAATCCTGCGGTCATCGACTACATTCTTAAAGACAAGATTGCGGATAATCAGAAGCATGATTCTTCCCCAAAGATGAGCGTTCTTGACTTCAAGAACCAACAGTACGACTTGCTTGCCGACCACATCAGGAAGCATGTTGACATTAATAAGATATACGAAATTCTTGATAAGTAAACAAGAAAAAGTTTCAATAATGAAGATATACACGAAAACAGGTGATAAGGGCATTACAAGCCTTGTCGGCGGACAGCGCGTAAGCAAGTGCTGCGAACGACTTGAAAGCTACGGCATGACCGACCAACTAAACTCCTTCATCGGAGAACTCATCTGCCATTGTACAGACGAGAAGGACACAGCTTTCCTTACCGATGTGCAAGCAAAACTCTTCGTCGTTGGCGGCTATCTGGCTACAGACACCACGCAACATGAAGTGCGACCAGGCAACATCGTTACAGAAGAAATGGTCGCAGAGGTGGAAAAGGAAATAGATCGCATAAATGCCATTCTTCCTCCACTAAAGCTATTCATTCTTCCAGGCGGTTGCATGGCTTCTGCCAAGGCTCATGTCTGCCGAACAGTCTGCCGCACAACGGAACGTTGCATCCTGCGATTGGCAGAAACAGGTGTAAATATTGACGACAATGTCCTCGCCTACATAAACCGTCTCAGTGACTACTTCTTCGTACTCGCTCGCAAGATGAACGTGGATAATGGCGTAGAAGACAAAATCTGGCGTAGGACTTCAAAACCTTAAACATCCAGTTCATGAACCGACTATTAGCAGCCCTCTCTTTCTTCACTCGCATTCCATTCTGGCGACTCTCCGACATTCCCGCCGAATGTTACAAGCACGTTGTTCCGCTTTGGCCTGTAGCAGGTTTGTTTACAGGTGGAATAATGGCAGCCGTACTTTGGTTGTCCATGCAATTTTTACCTGTCAGCGTCAGCGTTGTGCTTGCCCTCATAGCGCGCATTATCCTTACCGGTGCTCTCCACGAGGACGGCTTTTCCGACTTCTGTGACGGTTTTGGCGGTGGCACAAATCGTGAGCGAACATTGGAGATAATGAAAGACTCCCACATCGGCGCTTACGGTGTGATTGGCTTGATCATGTATTTCCTACTGATATACAATGTCCTGACCTCGCTCTTTACCGATGGCAGCCTATGCGTACTGGTTGTTCTGGCAGCCGACACATTCGCAAAATTCAGTAGTTCGCAAATCATCAACATTCTCCCCTACGCCCGGAAAGCCGAGGAAGCAAAGACCAAGATGGTGTATCTGCGCATGAATCTTGCTGAGGCATTTACGGTCATTCTCTTCGGACTCGCTCCGTGCATTACCCTTTGCATCATTGAAAGCGACATGCTGCGCCCTTTGCTTTTTAGCGGCATTGCTTCTGTCGTGGTAAGCGCACTTATGTTCAACCTGATGCAAAAGAAGATTCAAGGCTACACAGGCGACTGTTGCGGTGCCACCTTCATCGTAACAGAAACAGTCTTCTATCTCACACTTTTAACTCTTTGCCACCTTTGAACTATTTGAACCATTTGAACCATTAACTAAAAACCACCACCCAAAATGCTCCACCTAATAACTGGCGGTCAACGCAGCGGCAAGAGCAAATACGCCGAAAACCTAGCCTTGCAACTCTCGCCAAATCCGATATACATGGCAACAGCTCACGTCTGGGACGATGAATTTCGCCGACGCATAGCTGTTCATCAGCAGCGACGCGGAGAGCAATGGACGAACATTGAGGAAGAGCGATGGCTAAGCAAGTACGACGTCAGCGGTCGTACTGTTCTTATAGACTGCTGCACGCTATGGGCTACGAACTTCTTCTTCGACACGGACGATGGCGATACCGACCGCGTTCGTCGCACGCTTGACATCCTAAAGGCAGAGTTCAACCGTTTCGTCTCGCAAGAAGCCACATTTATCTTCGTCACGAACGAGATTGGTCTGGGCGGTGTTAGTGCCAACAAGGTTCAGCGCCAATTCACAGATATTCTCGGCTCGCTCAACCAGTATATCGCTTCAAAGGCAGACACCGTCACAATGCTCGTTTCGGGCATTCCTGTAAAAATAAAATAACCCATGATACAACCTATAGACAAAACATTACATCCGGCTATCCAATCAAAGATAGACAATCTCAACAAGCCGCTCGGTTCGCTGGGCAGACTGGAGTCGCTCGCACTACAGATATGTCTCATCCAGAGCACGCTCTCCCCTCGCCTTACCCATCCTTGCCACATCCTTTTCGGTGCCGACCATGGCATTGAACGTGAGGGCGTTTCATTCTCTCCGCGCGAGGTAACGTGGCAGCAGATGATAAACTACGGAAAAGGCGGCGGTGGAGTCAACATGTTCTGCCGACAGCATGGCTTCAAGCTGCGCGTTGTTGATGTCGGCGTAGATTATGAGTTCTGCCCACAGCAGCACGCTCATATCGTACCTCGCAAGATAAGTCACGGCACTCGCAATTTCCTACACAAGGCTGCCATGACCGAAGAGCAATACAAGCAAGCGTTACAGGTTGGAGCAGAACAAGTTGATGAGTGCTTTGCAGAAGGCTGCAACATCATCAGTTTCGGCGAGATGGGCATTGGCAACACATCGCCTTCAAGCATTTTCATGCACAAGTTCCTTGACATTGACCTCAAGCTCTGTGTAGGTGCTGGAAGTGGTCTTAACAGCGACGGCATACGCCATAAGTACGAGGTTCTGAAAAGTGCCGTTGAACGCTTCGATAAAGAAAACAACGAGAGTACTGCGGAAGAGATTATTCGTCAGTTTGGTGGTTTTGAACTTGTTGCTGCCATCGGTGGAATGCTTCGCGCAGCTGAGCATAAAATGATTATCCTCGTTGATGGTTTCATCATGACTGCCAGCATCCTTGCTGCTTCACGTCTTGACGTAAACATTCTGGACTACGCAGTCTTCGGTCATTGTGGCGACGAGGGCGGTCACAAGATGATGCTTGATGCCATGCACGCAGATCCACTACTCCATCTCGGCTTGCGACTCGGCGAAGGCACTGGTGCTCTCTGCGCCTATCCGCTCCTACAAAGCGCTGTCAACATGATAAACGAGATGGACAATTTCGCACATGCTGACATCACAAAATACTTTTAGATTAGCCACTGTTCCCGAAAGTGTCGCTTTCGGTCTCTAACCATTAACCATAATCCCCAAAATGCTCCACGGTCACGGCGACGACATACATGACTATCCGGATATTCGCATCAACTTCAGTTCGAACATCCACAACAGTTTCAGCCACAAGCAGCTGTTCCGTTATCTCTCGGAACGCTTCTGCAACGTGCTCTCCTACCCCGAACCCACGCCTGTCGGTTTGGAGCAAGAGATAGCGCGACTTCTCGTCATGAACGACGACGAAGTGTGCGTCACAAACGGTGCTACCGAGTCCATCTATCTCGCTGCACAAACATTTCGCGGTTCACATAGTGCCATCCTCATTCCCACATTTTCCGAATACGAGGACGCTTGCCTGTTGCATGGGCATAAGGTGACGCAGATCAGAAGCCTCGCCCAGATTCCCGAGCAAGCGGACATGGTGTGGCTTTGTTGTCCAAACAATCCTACCGGCACTGTGCTCGACAAGTCCGAACTTCTTGAAGCCATTAACCGACACAGCGACAAGCTCTTCTTCTTAGACGCCAGCTATGCCATCTACACGCAGAAGCCGCTCATCTCACCTACGGAAGCCCTCGCCTTGCCGAATGTATTGATGCTCCACTCCATGACTAAGGAGTTTGCCATTCCGGGCCTGCGCATCGGTTATCTTACCGCGTGCCGTTCCCTTATCCTGAACATCAACAGCCAGCGAATGCCGTGGTCGGTAAACCAAGTGGCTATTGACGCCGCCCACTATCTATTGAATCATCGCGACGAGTTTCGTCTTGACATCGCAGCCATCATAAAGGAGCGCGAAAGACTCAGCCTGGCACTGAACAACATAGAGGGCATAGAAGCCTATCCTTCTGACACTCACATCCTGCTCTGCCGCGTGCAACATGCTACAGCTGCCGAACTAAAGGAATATCTCGCACTCAACCATGGCATACTCATCCGCGACGCGTCGAACTTCTCAGGTCTCGACACTCATCATTTCCGTATCGCCGTTCAGACACCTGCGGAGAACGATGAACTCTGTCGTGCGTTAGCCTCTCCCATAAACCTCAAAACCTAATAACCTCAAAACCTCAATGTACTTCATATTCTCCTGGTTTCTCGATCTCCTTTTCGGCGACCCCTACTGCCTGCCACATCCCGTAGTCTATATGGGCAAATGGATTGCAGCATGGGAAAAACTGCTGAACAAAAACAGATGGCGTAAGACCAAGGGTGCTGTGTTCGCTATCCTGAGCATCTCGCTCACCTTCGTCATCGTCTGGGGCATACTCCGTCTAGCCGATACCTTCGTGGGCGAATGGCTCACCGTCCCAATAACCGTCATCGGCGTGTTCTTCTGTCTCGCAGGCAAGACGTTGCGCAAGGAAGTACAGATGGTATTTGAGGCATGTGATAGAAACGTGGAGGACGGACGCAAACAAGTGGCACGCATCGTCGGTCGCGACACGGCGGCCCTGTCGCTTCAGGAATGTCGTACAGCAGCCCTAGAAACACTTGCAGAGAACCTCAGTGACGGAGTCATCGCACCACTCTTTTGGTACACCCTACTCGGACTGCCGGGCATGATGGCTTACAAAATGATAAACACACTCGACTCCATGATAGGCTATCACAGCGAACGCTATCTGCGCTTCGGCTGTTGGGCTGCACGCATAGACGACGCAGCAAACTACCTGCCTGCTCGCATCACAGCTCTGTTCATGTTCATCGCTGCAGGCAAGCCACAGCTCCTCGGCTTCGTGCTCCGTTTCGGTCCACAACACGCTTCGCCAAATAGCGGTTGGCCAGAGGCTGCACTTGCCGGCATACTCGACTGCCGCTTCGGCGGTCCGCACAACTATTTCGGAGAAGTCTTTGACAAGCCCTTTATCGGCACCACCGACCGGCTGCTCACCACCGCAGATATGAAGAAAAGTCTCCGCGTCTGCCTCATTGCCGAGATTATTGCTGTAGCCTCGGTTTTCGCCCTACTTTTCCGGATGGCAGCCATTACCCATTAGCCATTTCCCATTACCCATTAGCCATTACCACCCCATGTACACAGACATTTTCATAGACTTCGACGATACTCTCTACGACACCTACGGCAACGCCTGTCTTTCGCTTGCAGAACTCTTCGACCACTTCCACCTCTCCAACCATTTCGACACCCTTGAGGATTTCACCACTCCATACTGGTCAACAAACATAGACCTCTGGACGCGCTATTCCAGGGGAGAAATCACGCGCGACTATCTTATCCTGGAGCGTTTCCGTCGCCCTCTCTCACTCGGTCGTAACCTTAATCCAACGCCAGAATACTGCTTGCAAGTCAGCGATGTTTTCCTCTCCCTCTGCTCCGAGAAACCAGGAACAGTCAGCGGTGCTCACAAGCTTATGCAGTATTTAAAGTCCAAGGGCTACCGACTCCACATGGCGAGCAACGGCTTCCATGAAGTGCAATTCAAGAAACTGCGTGCCTCAAATATGTACGACTATTTTGACACCATAATTCTGAGCGATGAGGCAGGCGCCACAAAGCCTTCTCCACAGTTCTTTCGTTTCGCAATGGAACGCGCAACCACCACGCCCGACCGATCCATAATGATAGGCGACAATGTCAACACCGACATTGCCGGAGCCCACGCCTTCGCCATCGACCAGATATGGTTCAACCCCTATCGTCAGGAACAGCCCGCCGCGTTCACGCCAACACACACCGTAGCGACGCTACAGGATATTATGAATATATTGTAGAGGCTTTTTACATTCTGCCTCTTTCGTCAAGGTAAGAATCCTTGAAGCCAAGGAAATAAAGCACTCCGTCGAGTCCGATGGAGGAAATGGCCTGCTTGGCATTTGCCACGACACGAGGCTTCGCGTGGAAAGCTATGCCGAGACCAGCGAGTCCCAACATAGGGAGGTCGTTGGCACCATCGCCGACGGCTATCGTCTGCGCCAGATCCACCTTCTCCACCTGAGCTATCAGTCGTAGCAGCTCAGCCTTGCGATGACCATCAACAATCTCTCCTACGTATCGACCTGTCAGATGGCCAGTCTCGTCAACCTCCAGCTCGTTCGCATAGACATAGTCAATGCCGTACTTCTTCTGAATATATTCGCCGAAGAAAGTGAATCCACCGCTTAGGATCGCTATCTTGTAGCCATACTTTTTCAGCACGTACATCAGGCGGTCAACACCCTCCGTGAAAGGCAGGTTCTCTGCAATGTCCTGCATCACCCTCACGTCCAGACCCTTTAGCAGGGAGCAACGCTTAGTGAACGACTCCTTGAAGTCAATCTCGCCGCGCATGGCACTCTCCGTAATGGCTGCCACCTGGTCGTAAACACCATGGCGGCGCGCCAGCTCGTCTATTACCTCAGCCTGAATGAGCGTAGAGTCCATATCGAAGCAGATCAGGCGGCGCATACGGCGGTACATATCATCTACTTGGAAAGAGCAGTCAACAGCCTCGCCGTCGGCTCCCATCTTGCTGCACAGGCTCATCAGTTCCTTCTGCAGGTTAGCCTTGTCCGAAATGATGCCACGCACCGAGAACTCAATGCAGGAACGCTCCGTACGCTTCGGATTCATGATAGACTCACGACCAGTAAGACGACGGATGGAGTCGATGTTCAGCTCATGCTTAGCGATGAACCTCGTAACCTCTTCTATCTGGTGCGCAGAAAGTCTGCGGCCAAGTAGCGTAAGGATATAACGGTTCTTGCCCTGACGGCTTACCCAGTCCTCGTATTCAGCCAGCGAGACAGGATAGAACCTAATGGAAATGCCCAGCTCGCTCGCCTTGAACAGCAAGTCCTTCATCACGCGACCGGAGTTCTCCTCATCCACTTGGATAAGGATTCCCAGAGACAGAGTTGAGTGGATATCCGCTTGTCCTATATCCTGAATGTTTGCCCCATACTTAGCCAGAACATTCATCACCGAGGCTGTAAGACCAGGGCGGTCCTCGCCTGTAATTCTCAATAGTATAAGTTCCTTGTTCATAGAGAGAGATTTCTTCTTTTGTGATTGCAAAGGTAAGAAAAATATTTTTTCCAAACAAATAATTTCACACATACTTAATAGCTTAATGTCAAGTTCTGTGCAAATAACCTTAAATTCCTTTGGCAGTAGAAAAACTAAGTACTATCTTTGCAATTATAAATGAGTATGGCTTTATCATAGAATATTAAATCCTGAAAATTGTAAATCAGTAAAAAATAGCATGGAACTACTATTAGTCATCACTGCAGCCCTTGTCCCAGTAGCCATAGCATTGTGGTACATCAAGCACAAGGATGCCGTTCAACCAGAGCCTACCAAATGGCTCTTCAAGGCTTTTGGCTACGGAATCCTATCGACCCTCGTCGCCCTTATCCTTGCCGAAATCATGGGGGGCATATTTGGGATAGAAGATTCTGATTCGGAAACGTCTGTCATAGGGGCTTTCCTCAACGCCTTTTGTTCCGCTGCCATACCAGAGGAGATCGCGAAATACCTCATGCTCCTTCTGCTCATAAGGAAGAATCCGCACTTCGACGAAAAGTTTGACGGCATCGTATATGCCGTATTCATCAGCATGGGCTTTGCAGGACTGGAGAACATCATGTATCTCATAGAAGGACTGGAAGACGGCTCCTGGCTGGGAACAGGCGTTGCCCGCGCACTCTTCTCCATCCCTGGTCATTTCCTCTTTGCCGTACTCATGGGATATTACTATAGCCTCTACCGTTTCGGAATAGACAACAGCATGAAGACCCGAGTCATGATTCTTGGCGCACCTATACTCGCCCATGGCATCTATGACGGAATACTTTTCAGCATGAGCGTAAGCGACGAATTCAGCGCCATCGCAATGATACTCTTCCTTTATTTCTTCAACAAACTGCGAAAGAAAGGCAAAAAGAGAATCAACGAACTTATGGAGAGTCGTGACCTCACGACACCACTGGCTGAAGGTCGAAAAGAATAACACAAAGTAATAACACCCTTATCTTATGAATTGTCCACACAGATCGTCAACAGTAGCAGAGACTCAGTATTTTGAATGCACCTGTCCAAAGGAATGTCCTCGTCACGGCAAGTGCTGTGCTTGCGTAGCACATCACCGCGCAATAGGTAAGTTGCCACACTGCCTAAGAGGAGAGGATACGAAATAAGGAGAAAAAGTAAATATAACCCTATGGCACTAACAATACTTATCACAGGAGCAAGTAGCGGCATTGACGTGGCGATAGTAGAACCGGGTGGTGTCTTCAGCAACTGGGGCATCATAGCAGCCGAACAACTCCGCAAGGCTTCCGACGACACGGTTTATGCAGAGCGTGCAGGCAGAATGGCTAATGTATTCGACATGATGTATCGTCACAATCCGTACAATCTGATGACCAGCTCGACGAAGGCTGCCAAGCATGTCTGCAAGGCAGCAACAGCACGCCACCCACAGACCCGTTACGCCTTCGGAGTAGGCAACGCCTCTATGCGCTTCCTACACACCATTCTCCCTGCCCGATGGTTTGACGCATTTATCACCGCCCTATTCAACCACTTTGGGAAATAGGGGGGGGTAAAAATTATACAAGCGCAAAGATGTTGCTTCTTATCGGCAAAACGGCACATTTTATTTTTTTTTCCTAAACATTTCAACCTTCGCAAGTTGGGTACTTGTGAAGGTTGAAATGTAAAGTGAAACATGCATGTCTGACTTTTTCCGTGCATATTATTTTGCTGACTTGTAGCCATCGACCAATATCTTTGGACCGTGGTAATAAACTCTATCTTCTAAATCACCGAAGATAGGAAGAACCTCCAAGGTACCGTAATAATGGCCTGGTGCCAGATCGTCAGAAGGCATAAAGCCTGCTGGCGAAGAAACCTTATAATAAATAATTTCACCATCGCGTTTCATTCGATAAGAAATTTGGTTGACTTCCATTAATCCATAATATTCACTCACATGACGATAGCCCATCGTAAAAGCAGTGCAAGATGAAGTCATTTTATGCTGGACAATTATCTCACCCAAATACGGCACTTCAAACCACACGTTCGGACCATAATTATCGCCCGGATTGAGGTGTAATACCGGCTCTTGATAACCTTCGGAGCAGAAGCGATGCTCAAAGGCATAGCGGTCGCAACTACCGCTTACAGGCAGGACTGCATTTACTTCCTCAAAATTGCTCGTAAGCTTTATTGAGCCCTTGAACTCTCCCATTGAGTTGAGACGGAGGCTTGTCCAGAATGTCATGGTCTCGCCTGGCAATATGCTTACTGCCTCTCCTGGTGTTAACTCTACTGCACCACGATCTGCAGTCTTGGCAAATAGACGAAGTTCGCCAAGCTTATCTCCATAGCCATCCGTGAGCTGACCATCTATCACTGCCTGGATAGCCATTGGCGTGTCATTATCATTGCGCACGGTGAACTCGCGTGCATCCCAGACATGATAACCCATTTCGCCAAAATCGAGCTGTTTTGTATTGAGCGCTGGTATGTAAATAGTTCGTACAGGCATTCCTGCGCATCTTGAATAGGAATAATTAATTCTATAGTCTGAGCTTGTGAATTCAAAATATTTGCCATATATCTCATTACTTGCATTATACCCATTCATCCAGTAATATCCAAATTCTCCTCCATCATTTGTATATATGTTCCAGATATAGCCTGCTGCAGGGAAGAAGATGGTGTTGCCATTGATCTTGCTGGTAAGAAGCCATCCGTAAACTCCATTTCGCGCAGTCCACACTTGAGTAGTATTGTCTATCAATTCCTCGTAGTGTGTGTATGAAGGGGTGTGATAGTCTCCATATAGGGTAGCCACATCGTCCTCTGGGAGCAATTCTTTCCAATCATCAAACTTATATTTTGTTATGCTTTCCGTTTCAGTATTGTAATGTTTGTAAGTTGACCAGCTATACACATCCTTGGTATCAGTCTCGCCCCACGCATAGTAATCACCGTACTCCTCCTCAGAAGCAGCTCCAAGGTTGCACTTAGCCCAAAGGACGCCGGACGGGAGCCCGAGGTCAACAAAATCATTATGCAGATCGCTAGACCTATCCGTAGATACTGCTGCAAGATGACAGGTCAGGACGTCGCCAGTGCCAATCTGCTCTATGATAAGAGTGCCCTCGAAGATGCCTTTATATTCGGACGAGAAGGTGACATTGACACCGACAGTCTTACCAGGTTCAAGCATATACTCACGTTCCTCCTCTGGCAAGAAGAATACGCCAGGAGTGCTTGCGTCATTGATGACCGAGGTCTTAAAAAAGATGTTATATTCGCTGTTGTTGGTGATATTGAGCTTCTTTGTACCCTTCTTCTTCTGCAAAACCTCGCCAAAGTCAAGTTTGTCGGTATCCAAACTGATGAGTTTGCCCAACTGAGTGAGACTCTGAGCAAAGAGTCCTACGCGGAGAGAAAGCAAAGCGGCATCGGAAGGAATAAGTTTGACTGTGACCTTATTTGTACTTTCTTCGTTGGAAGAAGGTGTATAGCTCACGGTGAAGGAAGCCTTTCCGTCGGCAGGCACTTTCACGGTTTCGTATTTTGCCGGTAGGGAGAATGGTTTACTGTCGCAGCCCTCGGGATATGCAAGACTGAGATTGTATTTACGCATTTTGTCAGTCTTGTTGTGGATAGTGAAGGTTTGTTCGCTTGTCTGGCCATAGACTACTTTCTCGAAGGTATATACCTCAGGATCAACATACACCTGATAATCTACAGGACCTACTACAGGAAGTATCTGAACACCGTCATTATCAGCGATGGATAATGTCTTAGCACCCGAAGCCGTTATGCGAAGCACGCCCTGCGAATCTTCCTCTGCTCCTCCTTCACGAGGGAAGAGACCTGCACGCAACATGACTGCATCCGTGTCGAGATTATCCGACCTGCCAGGACATGTTATGTGTCTATAGCCTTCGCAAGGTAATACTAAAACATCGCCATTATATGCACGGGCATAGAGCACAGGAGTAAGATCAGGTTCCATTGAAAACGATGGCAATACAGGTTTCTTGAAGTCCAGAATTGTTACAAGTTCATCGAGCTGCTCGATGCTTGGCATAGCCCAAGGGTCACCAATATCTGCCTTTGCAGGATCGTATATAGTACCTGTCAACTTGCTGTTCGAAAGGTATGTACCATCTTCAGGATTCGTTACATAGCCTCCATTAAATGCAGACATACCATATCCATTGGCTTTGATATTGCCCAATGCGTAGTATGGACTCGACTCGCCTGGATGCTTAGCACCGACTTTGCAGCACGACCATTTTGTTCCGCTCGGCAAATTAAGGTCGAGTGCATGTGGATGGTGTGAGTCGGGACATGTAGCCCATACGGGATCTGTCACATTCATCTCTAACGAAGTGAGGCATGGAGTATCTACAATCTGCAGGGAGTAGATATGCTTCTTCGGGTCAAGGTTATCGAAGGCTATGGTCAATGGATTCTTAAAACTCTCATTAAGGAAGTAAGTCTGGTTGGCATACTTCACTGTCTCCTTGCCTGTCTCGTCGCGGAGCACGATGCCTACCTTGCTTGGGAACACGTTGCGCGAGACCTCAGTGCTTGCCACCAGAGTATTGCCATGCCATTCGTACTCGATAGGAGAGAACTTAGGCACGAGGTGCAACTGGTGCTCAAAAATCCACTCCTTTGGTTCGTACTTGATCTGCGACCAATCCCATTCGTGTCCTATAAAATCATTTGCACTCAATGAGAGTCCGGCTTCTAGACGCACTCCTGTGCGTGCCTGTGAATCCTTAAGGAAATTATACGGGCGCACATCGTTGACAACATCCTTGATATTGAGTTTGAGTTCTCCCTCAACGGCTGGTCCTATGTAAATCTTCACCTTCTCGGTAAAAACATCACCAGTAATACCGATACCGCAATCGAAGCTGAGACCTGCCCACAGTCCGCCCTTGAGAGTGCCATCAGCCGTCCAGTATCCATCACAGTAATTATTACGATTACCAACCTGAAGTTTTGAGTTTTTCAAGATGAAAGTCTTTCCCCAATCGAACTTGAAGCCAGTAGTAGCCTTAACCATCGCAGTTAGTTCGGGCTTGAGAAAAAGACCAGTCTTTATGCCAACAGAAACAATGGGGAAGTTAGGTATAGGCACAGCCTGCTCGGCAATCGTGAGCGAGAAACGGCCATCTTCGTCCTTGGTCGGCACAAGTTTTCCATCTATTTGATACTGAGTATCATCATCCTTCACTCCATAGGCGACAGACATATTGAGATCCCCTTTGAATACTGGTCCATAGTGAACAAAAAAATAGTTCTCCCCCTGATAATAAGCACTATAGGCAATATTAATTGCCAACTTGAATTTGTGCTCGAATTTGCCGTCAAAGGTTACCGTAGTATTTATCGATTCCATCTTGAACTTCTTCTTTATATCAAGAGAACCTAAACTCAAACTATCCAATTTGTTAATATAGATATCTATAGCCCTATTCGGACGCGGCTTGATATTAAGTGGAGCAGACGGATCTCCAGTTTCTACAGCGTCATACTCGCCATAATAGACGAGACGCTCAAATACTTCTTCCAATCTTGGAGTAGAACAGCTGAGTACGAGATTATTTCCTTCATAATACACATCTGTCACACGCCCAGCAAACCCATTTGGCAAGAGCGGGGATGTATTGAGCTGACAGAGAAGTGTGCCCTTGGATGGAAGTTTCACATTGTTGAGACGTGAACTGTCAAAATAGACTTTCGTGCCTTCGTGCTTGACCAGTGCGGCAAAGAGATCCTCAGAAGTCATCACATTAGGCTGAAGGCGTGTCTCAGGTTTCTTGAAAGTAATACTGTCAATCTCTGCCAATGAATAGCGCATGACGGTATCGGCAGTCCATATTTCCTGAACCACCATTTCGTCGTGCCATACACTATCAAGGTCCCAATGGGAATAGCGCATATCGGTTATATCCTCAGCATACACACCATCAAGTTCACCACCGCGATGGAAGATGTAGAGTATATCGTCTGCCTGAACAGTAAGGACAAGAAGAGGCAATAGGAGTGTTATGAGGAATCTTTTCATCGTACAGAAATTTTAGTTGTTTGACCATTGATATCTATAACATATACACCTGTATGCAGACTGGAGAACGGCAAGGAGAATTGCTGTTGCGCCTCAACCGTAAACTGCTGACTGACAATGCCCGACAAGTTGATAATACGTACACGTAGAGGTATCGCACCAGCTTCAAACTTCAGGCTCTGTGGAGTTACAGTCATAGGACTGGCATTGAAGTCGGATGGTTGCGAAACCTCGGTAGTGAAATTGCCATATACGAGCTTGTGCACCTTGTCAGTTTTATAGACCGTAGCATTGCCCGATGTTCCGACTGTAAGTGTTCCTTTACTGACGTCGAGAGTGAAGTTCTCTGATATCTTGTGTTCGTCGATTGTGCCATCCTTGAGGAACACTACGACATGTGTAAGATTTGGGTCATAGATATGCTGCACTTTGGATGGCGCTTCCTCATAGGACTCCACTCCAGCAAACTTATGTATATAATGTGCATTTTGGTATGTTTCGAGTGCGGAATATGGCACACGAAGGGTTATGCCATGAGTGGCATTGTAGGTAAATGCATCGGTAAGATTCATATACATCTCAGGGCGACGAAGCGTGACTGTGGCGAGCGAATAGCACTCGGCAAAAGCACTATTGCCGATGGACTGTATTGTGGCAGGCACTGTGATGCTTTTCAAGGTATTGTCGCCACGAAAGGCTTCCTCCCTGATGGCTGTTATGGTATATTCCTGTCCCTTATAGGTTATGTGTTCAGGAATCTCCACTACCGTATGAAGTTCGGTAGAGTCAACCATTGCGGTAAGCGAGATGGTATCGAGAGAAAGAAAGATACCATTGGCATCATAGGTCAAAGACTGTGGAACAAAGATATCTGTTCCGAGAGGTAGGATACGTCCACATTCCTTCCACTTATTTGCCTTACGATAAGCTTCGACTGAGCCTTTGGGTACAAAGAGCACAACGGAGGATGCGTTAGCAATATCACAATCGAGCACAGGCGGCTTGACAGCATTACATTCGAGACACTTGAACCGTAAGTAGTCAAGCGCCGCAGAACCTACGCGCTGCAGTGTGGAAGGCAACGAAAGGGTCTGAAGATTGAGGTCCTTCCATTCATGTAACCTTAAATTAACAGGGAGGGTGGTATATCCTTCGGAGAAAGTAACAGAACGGAGAGCATCGACGTTTATCTTTGATTTAGTGAAGTCTATCTGACGTTCCACTCCATTTACGGGAAGAGATGCAGGAATGATGATGTCCTGAAGCAAAACTTCGTTGTCAGGGTTCTTCAACACATCAACCAGATAGGTATCGCCAGTAATAGTGTTGCAGGCATACACAACTCCCTTATGTACGCGACGTTCGTTGGCATATACAATCTGCTGGATTGGGTCGATATAATAATCCAAATCCGAAATAGCATAGTATCCATCAGAACAACCTCCCCATCCATAGTTAACATGAAAGAGACCATCAGCATCGTAGCCATCAAGAATCATCAGATGACTATCAATACTATTCGCCGCCGCATGAAAGATAGGAGTACCACCACGGATGTAGTCGCGTATGGAAGCATCGTCAAGTTTGAGGCCCCATGAAACCAGATAACCCAAATGCTCACAGAGTCTATCTGAACTTAATCCTGCAAAGGTTTCATAAGGTCCATAGTTTGCTTCGCATACCATTCCACATGCATACATCAGACGTGCTACGGCATTTAGCTGCTGTGGCGTATAAGGGTCTGTTTCATAATTATTGGCTGTATTGAAGTCGAATGGCATGGTAGAGAAATCGAATGTTAACGATTGCTCTAAATAAGCATTACTAAATTTATAGGTCATTGTTCCCATACCTACAGATGGTGTCTTGTAGTAATTGAGCATTTGGGCAAGTGCCGTCGGCACACATCCCGTCAGGCAATGTCTGTCATCAACCATAGGCATTAAACGGTTGTATGGAGCTGTTTGGTTCCACTGGGTCTTGATGAGAGGTTTGACAGGTGTGACTCTTACACGGTTCTGCACTGGTGCTTTGCCAGAAAGAATTGTTGAATCCATCTGACTGAGCATCCATTGAAACTCAGGAGAGACATTATGTTCATCATAGGGCAGGTCGCTATAACCCCAAAGAGCAGGAACATTTGCATCCTTGGCTATGAGTGCAAAACTACTATTGTCGGAACCTACGATAGCAAGGGATGGTGTCTCGTGAAGTATGGTGAGTTCTGACGTCGGAGAGTCTGTTCCGCCCCGACGCATGGATGCACGACGTGAAGAGGATGCATGATGCGAGAGGGCAGTCTGTGCCACCTCTATAATCTCATCGCGACTGCGCATCTGTGCCCACATGTCGAGAGTGAAGCATAGACTTACAATAAGGATAAAAATCTTTTTCATATTGTTATTATTTTTGAATGCTTGAACTATGCGGAGCACTGCATAGAGTCGCTGCTTTGGTTGCAAAGGTAAGCATTTTTTGTGTTTTTCAATCATTCTTCGGTTAAAATATGTGATTTATATAGATTTTTAAGCTATTTTCGGGAAATAAATAGTAACTTTGCACCACATTAAATGTATCTGAATAATATATATGAAGAATGTTCACGATATATTCAGCGAACTGAACCGCATACCACGTCCTTCCCACCATGAAGAGAAGGTGGCAGACTTCCTTTGCCAGTACGCAAAGAGCCTTGGTTTGGAATATGACCGCGACGAAGAAAATTGTGTAGTAATACGCAAGCCTGCCACTCCCGGACATGAGGGTGCAGAACCAATAGTATTGCTCAACCACATGGATATGGTTGCCGTAGGTGACGGTTCGCGTGACTTCAACCCTTTGACAGATGGCATTGAAGCTTACGTGGAGGATGGCTGGATGAAGGCTCGCGGCACATCATTGGGTGCCGACAATGGCATAGGCCTCAGCATGGCACTCGCCGTTCTAGCAGACGACACAATAGTTCATGGTCCTCTTGAGGTGCTCACAACCACCAACGAGGAAGACGGCATGAGCGGTGCTGCTGCCATGAAGACGGATTTCATAAAGGGTAGGAAGGTCATAAACCTCGACAGCGAAGACTATGACACCATCACCGTAGGAGCAGCGGGAGCGTTTCTGCAGATAGGCAAATGGAGCATTAAATATGACATCATTCCTGACGGATACGTGCTCCGCAAGATTACCATGAACAGTGGACTTGGTGGACATTCTGGCGTTGACATCAATAAAGGCAGATGCAACTGCATAAAGGAACTTGCCAATTGCCTTTCCGGTGATTTTGTCAACGAACTCATGTCATCTGTTCACATCTGCGCCATGAACGGAGGTACTGCTAACGCATCCATTGCATCGTGTGCAGAGATCGTCATTGCAATGAAGCCTGAGTTCGAAGGCAAATTAAATAGCTATGTTGACGAATGGAACAGAGATGTTCAGAGGAAATACGCCAATACGGATCCTCATGTCATTCTAAAGGTAGAAGAGGCTGTAGCCCCAGTTCATTCTGCTTCTCAAGAAGGCTTACGATACATACAGAACGCATCCACCATACTCCGTTGCATCTACAACCTGCCATTCGGAGTAATGGAAATGCGTGAAGACATGCCTGGTACCGTCATGACTAGCAATAACATTGGTGTTCTTGCTACAACAGAAGACGGCATAACTATCTCCTGCCACACGCGAAGCTTCAGCAACGACGAGATGCACTCACTTGCCAACCGCATCAACATGACGATGAGAGACAGAAATGCCGATAACATTGAAATCATCATGGACACCCCTGGATGGCAGGAGAACCAACAGTCGGATTATCAGAAGTTCGTAGATGACACTTTCCGCGATGTCCTTGGCTTCTCGCCTCGTAAGGTTGCCATGCATTTCGTACTTGAAGCAGGATACTATGTGCAGAAGTTCCCAGGCATAGAGATTGCCTGCATCGGACCTCGCATCATAGAACCTCACTCTACTAAGGAGCGCGTGGAACTTAGCACCATAGACAACATCTACAAGGTGCTCATAGAACTGCTCAAGCGGTTAGCGTAGATGAGGTGATAAGGTTTAAGGTTTAAAGTAAGAGGTAAAAGGTTATAAGATTATACAATGATACAACAGACAATATTCCGACTCTCTGCCAAGCGCAGAGGCTTTCATCTCATCACGAGGGAGGTTGTCAACAATCTTCCTGAACTGCCAAAGACGGGACTGCTGAACCTCTTTGTGCAGCACACGAGTTGCGCTTTGAGCATAAATGAGAATGCTGATCCAGATGTTCGCACAGACATGGAGCAGATTTTCAACAGACTGGTCAAGGAGAATGAGCCTTACTACGACCACACTCTGGAAGGCTCCGACGATATGCCGGCACACGCCAAGAGTTCTCTCTGCGGCGTGAGTCTCAGCATCCCTATCACCAACGGCCGTCTAAACCTCGGCACATGGCAAGGCATCTACCTGTGTGAGTTCCGCAACTATGGTGGCGAGAGAAGGATCGTGGCAACTATTATATTTTAGACGTATAAAATTATGGAAAACGGTACAACAACGACGGAGAGCGGTATGCATAGCCGCACGGAACTGCTCCTTGGAGCGGATAGCCTCAACAGGATCCAGCAAGCCAAAGTGTTGATTTTTGGTGTTGGCGGCGTGGGGTCATGGTGTACAGAATGTTTGGTACGTAGTGGTGTGAGGAACATTACCATTGTTGACTTTGACCACATCTGCATAACGAACTGCAACCGTCAGCTGATGGCAACGAGCAAAACTGTCGGACTTGTGAAGGTGGAGGTACTGCGCGACCGATTGCTGGAGATTAATCCTGACGCCAACATCATCTGTCTGCAGAAAACATACGAGGCTGAGACTGCCGCTGACTTCCACATGGAGGAGTACGACTACATTGTCGATGCGATTGACTCGCTGAAGGATAAGGCTGATTTGATTCTGCGTGCTACGTCTCTGCCTAAGGACATCACGTTTATCTCGTCCATGGGAGCTGCTCTTCGCCGCGATCCGTTCATGGTAAGGAGGGCTGAGTTCTGGAAGATAAAGGGCGACCCTCTGGCAAGGGCTATACGAAATAGGTTCAAGCGCTCGAAGGTGTTCCCTGCGAGGAAGTTCCTATGCGTATATAGCGAGGAACCGCCGATGAAGAACATGAGTGGCTCGGCGGAAGCTCGGACAAACGGTTCTCTCTGCCATGTCACTGCCACTTTTGGCAATGCCATCGCTAGTGTGATAATAAACCATACCGTCGATAACGAATAGCTTAAGGTGGTAATTTATAGAACCCACCTTAATTCATGTATGAAAAAATACTTATTAACATCACTCTTCATGCTTCTCTCACTCATAGCATTCTGCCAAGAGGCTACGACGGACTATATATATTGTCCTAACGGCTTTAAGGTGGTTGAGGTGGAATGTCCCTATCGTCCCGGTTATGACGACAGAAGCACCTGCATCGGTCTTTATACAGCTGACGGAAAGACTTTGGTACAGGCTATTCAGTTCAATGGCTATGGGATATACTTCTATGTCATGGATGGCACGGAGACCATAGCAAGCAAGGCTTTCCAATATTTTTCTAACAAGCAAGTTTTTATCCCATCGTCCGTAACTTCAATAGCTCCAGATGCATTGATTTGTACATGTATTCCTAACGGAACAGGAACTAATAACCAACCCAACAGGATTGTGGGAATCTATAACGGCGCTAGGGAATATAAGGCCACGAGAGCTGCCGACCGGGTTACTATAGACGAGCCAACGGCTATCGGGATATACGGCGTTGATGGTAAGAAGATAGAAACGACGGAGGAAGGTGTTAATCTTGTGAGAATGTCTGACGGAAACACCAAGAAAATCGTGGTAAAATAAAGTACGACACGGCGTATGACTATGGCTCAGAAGAAGTCTGTGCCTATCAAAACAAAGCTCATTGAGTTCCTTACAGACTCATACACATACAATCTTGACGGCTGGAAGCCATTGGTTACAACTGCCACAAAAAAGTCAGCAAGACGATGAAAGATACAAAAGAACTATTACTTAACTAAACTTTCCCACCCTAACAATCAATAGCAAATGATTGATACTTGAAGCTGAAGGCACAAAAGAATTATGACATCAATGATAAAGAAACTGATTGTAGGTGCATTCGCTGCACTTTCAATGATGTCCTGCGGAGGTCAGGACAAACAGATGGAATCCATAGTTGATAAGCAAACAACGATGGATGAAGTGATTATGTCTCGCCGAAGCATTCGCAAATGGCAGGACAAGACCATCAGCCGCGATACGCTCGACATAATTATGAAGCACGGAATCAACGCCCCAAACGGCAAAGGCATTCAGGCGTATGAAGTTCGGGTGATAGACAAGCCTGAGTTGCTGAAGGAAATGTCGGAAGCTGTTGTGAAAGACATGCCAAACATTGGTGAGCGCCTAGGATTCAAGAACATCTTTGTTGATGCACCATGTGTTGTTTTCATTGCTGCATACGACGACTACGACCTCTCGCAGGTGGATTGTGGCTTGCTGGGCGAGAACATCATTCTATCTGCCTGGTCAATGGGAATCGGTTCTTGTTGCTTGGGCAGTTCGGCAAGAATGCTCAATACCTCAGAGTCAGCAGCACCTTACATGCAGAAACTCAATTTCTCAGAAGGTTACAAACTCCTCTATTGCATTGCACTCGGCTATCCTGACGAAACACCTGACGCAAAGCCTCGTAAAGAAGATAAAGTACGCTACATAGAATAATGGCTCGCATATTCATAGCAATACGTTTCAATGATGAGTTCAAAGAAAAGAAAGAGTAACAATTCGACAGATTCCTATACTATAACAATATAAAGGTATATTCCCAAAACAATTAGTATGATGGAAACGAACAATTGTCCGGTAGTACTCTATACAGCACCCGATGGTACAACGCAACTGGACGTTAAACTGGAGAACGAGACGGTGTGGCTGACGCGTGAACAAATGGCCATGCTGTTTGATCGTGACTACAAAACAATTGCCAAGCATGTAAATAATGCCTTAAAAGAAGAATTGGCAGGAGAACCGGTAGTCGCAAAATTTGCGACACCCAAGAAATATGGTCGTGTAGAAGGACTTATGCAGATGCAAGATGTCGAGTATTGCAATCTTGACATGATTGTATCTGTCGGATTCCGCGTCAAAAGTAAACGAGGCATTGAGTTCAGAAAATGGGCAAACAAAGTCCTCAAGCAATACCTCGTCAAGGGTTACGCCATCGACCAGCGTCGTCTTGACCACTACAATGAACTGAAGGATGTTGTGAAGCTGATGTCACGTGCCATTTCTTTGCAGGAAAAAGTAACCAACGAAGAGTTTGGAGGTTTGTTCAACGTTATCGGGGATTACGTCTATGCTCTTGATACCCTCGACCGTTATGATTATCAGGAGCTTGGTGTAGAGAAGACAACCACGGAGGAACCTTTCCACGCCACCTACGACAACGCAATGGAGGCCATCAACCATTTGAAGGAAAAATTTGGCGGCTCGGCACTCTTTGCCAACGAGAAAGACGATTCTTTCAAGAGTAGTATCGGGCAGATCTATCAAACCTTTGGTGGCGAGGAACTCTATCCTTCTGTTGAAGAGAAATATAATCCGCAAAACGAAATGTTCGCATTTTTTTGAACGAAACGTTCATTTTTACAAAACGAAACGTATCTCAGCACGACACCTATATAAATATAAAAAGAGCGTTATAACGCCATTCATATCCCATTTTTTCAAAAAAA
>JAZLKJ010000004.1:0-19044 GCA_045597565.1 Prevotella sp.
ATCTAAACAAAAAAACTATCAAAAGAGGAAAATTGGCGGCCTCACGGTGACCAATTTCTTGTTATCACAATCTTTTGTTTACCTTAAATAAAACTAACCTATCAAAAATTAATAACTAACCTTATACTAACCTAATGAAAATTTTTATCCTAATCTTTTTACCCCGATAAGGGTTAGCGTCAAATTCTAAATAACTCTTTATTCGTTGTTTGACGATGCAAAGGTAGGATGTTTTAGCAAAATGGCAAAACTTTTCTGCCATGAATATCTAAAAATACACGCCATTTTTGACTATTATCAACGAGTGTGTGCGCACACACTCAAGTTTTACGTAGTTTAAGATAGGCAAATTCTTACGAAATTTTATGAGCATTCAGGCAATGTTTATTTGTTATTCATAGGAAGACAATTCGTGTTGCAGTGACTCATGAGACATGTTTTGCAAAACTCATAGCAAAACGATGCAAAACTCATAGCAAAACAAATCAAAACGCACTGAAAGACGTGATATGTAGGAGTCACTTACATTTTTTGCGCATCTAACAAGCCAATATTTCTTAGCGCACTCCGAAATCCTTACGTGCTTCACCGTTGATGATGTGGCTTGCCTTATTGCCATCAAAGTCTGTTGGGCGGATAATGAATTCCGGAACATTGAAAGAGAGGAAGCGATCGCGGTAGAACTTGCGAGGATTCTGCTGTGGCAGCATAAACGGCTTTGCAATGTTGCCCTTGGCATCAATGTGGCAGAAATAAGGACGGGTGAAGAGTCCATCGTCACGACGAGAACTGAAAACGAGCCAACGAGAGTTTGTGCTCCAGTTGTGGAACGACTCGGTGTCCTTGGAATTTACTTCATTCATAGGGCGGCTTTCCCCTGTGGAGAGGTCAAGCAGATAAAGATCAGCCTCGTGGTGCCAGATGCTGAACTGACCGTAGTCGGAGAGTGTGTAGCAAAGGAAACGACCGTCGTAGGATGGGCGAGGGAAGGAGACTGTCTTTCCCATAGATTCTGCATCGATGACGGTTTCTATCTGGTCGCCAAACTTGCCCGTAGCAGGGTCAAAATCTATGCGGCAGAGGTTATAGCGAATGGAATCAAGCTGCTGGTAATCTTTCTCTAAGGGAAGAGCGCGGGCTGAGCAGAAATAGATGGAACGACCATCAGCCGAGAAAACCGGATAAGTCTCGTAGATAGAATCTTGTTTAACAAGCGGCGAAAGCAGTAGCTCGTTTTTCTCCACATCATATACCTGGAGGTCAGAAGCGCCGTCAAAAACCTCAACGCGATTATGGCCGGCACTGTGGAAAAGCTGGTTCGTTGTGTTAGTGGAATAAGCTATATAGCGTCCTGAAGGGTGCCAGTAAGGATAGACGCAAAGACCGAGAGTCTTGTCTGTATTAGTGTTGTATGCGGCAAGAGGACCGTCTTTCTGGCGTAAAAGTGTTGTGCCATGAGGACCGCGGATATGCAGACTTATGTCGGCAGGATTTCCACGATTGAAGCTATGGCAGTTTACACAGCCTTCAAACTGCGTATTCTCTATCAACGCACGCTCATCAAAAGAAGACAAATCACGCTCATAGATTCCCATCTTGCTCCAAACCTCGTAGCCCGGTTCAATAAGGCGGTAGCATAGACCGTAGTCAATGCTGTCAGGGCTTACATGGATTGGGAAAGACTTGTAGGTATGCCAACCGTCATCGTACTTGGCAGAAACGGTTACAGAAAGGGATTCGTCACGGTTCTGTTCAAGGAGTGCGTGCCAGTCGTCAATGTCGAAATCAACGGCTTCTTCGCCCTGGCTGTGAAGACTGTTACCATGTTTGTCGGTGATTGTGGCATCAACAAGAAAAGCCTTCTCATCAGCCATATTGAAGCAGAGAGGAGCTATGTTTACGGGGATGGTAACTACGAGCATTACCGTGCGCAACATGCCACTTTGCAGTTTGTCAAAGCCCCATGAAGCGAGGAGCGTGAGCAACATAGCCCATACTCCACCGAGCAAAGCGTTCTCGTCGAGAAGGAATATCCATAGCAGACACGACGGCAAAAAGCTCAGGCCGAAGAATTTCCCCCAGTCAGTAAGCCTGAGAGTAAGCATTTGGACAGCAGCCAGGAGGAGTCCGATGATAACCGCTCCCACCCAGGCATAAAGAAAGAACTGCGTACAAAAGCGTCCCAGCAGGTCTGCTACACCACCCGGAAGCTTGACTATATCCCACGCATACGCACTGTCGAAGAGGAAAAGTTGAAACTGCTCCTGATAATGCAGATGGTGCGGATAGGCCAATCCGAAGAAGAGGATGGCCATTATGCAAAAATTACATTATATAAATACTTAATATACTTCATTTGAGCCAATTACAAATATGCTTTAATGTACGTAATTCCCGTTTCGCTCAATGATCTAGCATCAGCCGATAATCCATTTCTCAATGTACATATAGGTTGATTTCATTGATTACGTAGTGCAAAGGTATATATTTTAATTCTATCTTGCAAATTTTATCGTTGAATTTCTGCGAATCGCCCATACCACTCTTATAATATATGTATGATGCATCGCAGCAACTCTGCAACCAGCCCACTGCAAAAATGGTCGACAGTGTCGACCATTTTTGCAGTAAGAACGGTTAAAAAAGCACATTTCTCGCCTTGAATATGCTAATAAATAGCAGAAAATTTGGTTCTTACATAGAAAAAACATACCTTTGCACTGCAAAAACGGTCGACAGTGTAGGCCATTTTTGCAGTAGGATCAAACTAAAACACTCATTCTTATGATAATAGAAAGAAGCGAATACATTGAGCAATTAGTCAGTAAAAGGTGGAACAAGAAAGTAAAGATCATTACAGGAATAAGACGTTGTGGAAAATCTTACCTACTGTCAACCTTGTACAAAAACTTGCTACTTAAGGAAGGCGTAAGCGAAGATGAGATCATTGAGATAGCGCTTGACAAGAAGTCGCACATTGCTTACAGAAACCCCAACACCCTCTATGACCATATTATAGAGAGGACAAAGGATTCCAAACGCTTGTATTATGTAATAATCGACGAGATTCAATTGTCATATAAAATAAAGAATACGGAAATAGAAGAGAATATCGTTGCAGAAGAAGACCGCGATATCCTCTATACTACTTTCTACGACATTCTGAACGACTTGATGACTCGCCCGAACCTTGACATTTATGTTACTGGTTCTAACTCCAAGATGCTATCCAAAGACATAGTAACTAATTTCCGTGACCGTGGCTCTGAAATAAAGGTTTACCCATTGTCTTTTGCAGAATTCTTGAATGTAGCCAATATGGAGAAAGCAGATGCATTGGAAGAGTATCTGATGTACGGCGGAATGCCATTGGCGATTCTTGAACATGACGAAAAGGAGAAGCGCAAATACCTGCAAGACCTGTTTAATAATGTTTATCTTAAGGACATTGTTGAGCGATACAAACTGAGAGATGACGCAATATTGAGTGCCCTGACGGACGCCTTGTGCTCTTCCATAGGTTCTCTCACTAACCCACACAGACTTGCAAATACTGCCGGCTCACTCTTGGGGCAGAAAACATCAGACGCAACCATCAACAATTATCTTGGATACGTTGAAGACGCATTTCTTTTCCAAAGCGCAAAACGCTGGAACGTGAAAGGACGCAAATACTTTGACAAGATACAAAAGTACTACTCAATGGACTTAGGATTAAGGAATGCCAAGTTGAATTTCCGTCAACAGGAACGTTCCCACTTGATGGAGAATCTCATTTATAACGAACTTATACGTAAAGGATACTCCATTGATGTAGGCGTAGTGGAGCTGACACGCACTATAGAGGGCAAACGCAAGCAGTCACAATATGAAATAGATTTTGTAGTCAATGTGGGAAACGACAAAGTATATATCCAGTCAGCATTGAACGTTGACACTCAAGAGAAGAAAGACCAAGAGACATTCTCGCTTAGACACACTGGCGACTTCTTCCGAAAGATAGTAATCTTGGATGGCAACCGCAAGTTATGGACAGATGACGATGGTGTTATGTATGTGGGAGTAATACCGTTCCTACTGGACATAGCTACTTATTTAGACTAACTTTTGTGGTATTTCGCAACTAACTTTTGTGGTTGTACTCATATATAAAGGGCTGGCTCTGTGATGAGCCAGCCCTTATTAATGGATTTATACTAATTCGGAATGATTATTCCTCAAAGAAGATCTTACCGACAGTAATTGAACCACGTCTAACAAGGAGACAAAGGTCATGACCTTTACCCTTAGACGCCTCACTTGCGCACACTTCTGCAATGCCCTTAGTGAGGTTAAGCTCCACAGTACCTGTCTTGTCCCACTCGACTTCGTAATCACCGTCGTGGTCTGGGAAAGCATCCCACCAACCAGACATGTAACGTATTTTAGGATTACCTGTTGAACCATCCCACATATCTGTACCAGGCTGAACGTCCTTTACCTCAAAGATGAGAGTCTTGAAACCCCAGTAATAGTCATCCTTGATAAATGGCCAACAGCCTTCATTATCGCTGAAACGTCCAGTGTTTCCTGTTGTTATAGTTACATCAGGACCATCGTAGATATAAACTGTCTTAAGAGGGTCAGTGAGTTCCTGAACTGTGATAGGGTACTCAAGTTCATACACCTTACCATCCTTGCACATAGCTGTGAGCTTAACTACTCTTTCAACATCAACGTCAGTAGCACTCATCTTTCTCTTAGCATAGTTGCTATTGTACTTCTTACCCTTGATGTCCCACGAAGCTACAACAGGAGCTTTTGTCTCGCATACAAGGACGTTACTGTTCTTGCCATCAGCAGCTTTGTCAAGTGTGACAGTAGTCATTGCCTTGAGCTCTTCAAGGGTGATGGCATCACCACTGCTTATATCCTCTGATGTAGGATCACAAGCTACAAGCGTAAGAGCCGTTGCAAAGGTAGAAATATTGATGTAGATAATAAAACAATTAGTGGAGAAATTATTAAAAAACCTTAATTTTTATTATTGAATGATATTATTTTTGCCGAAACAATCACACAACTTTGCGCTTTTTTGCAAAAATATGCATACCAAAGAGTCGCAACATTTCCTCCTTTTGGGACAAGAAAAAAGGTGCAGCCAATAGTATGGCTACACCTTTATTATATATATAAGTAGGCGAATTAATAACCAGGATTCTGGAATGCCTTCTTCTCTGCCTCTTCCATCTGGAGAGCGTCAAGCTGACCCTGTGGAATTGGGCGGAGGTAGTAGTGCTTCTTGATGTCACGCTTAACCTCATTAGCCTGACGAGAGCAAGCATCACCGATGTGGTAAACACCTGCAAGCTTCTCCCAAGTCTGAGTACGAACGAGGTCGAACCAACGGTAACCTTCACCGAAGTACTCACGGAGACGCTCGTCAAGGATGTAGTCAATAGTGATCTCTGCAGGAGTAGTATCTATCATGTGCTGGCTGTAATCAAAAGCTACCTTGAGGTCTGCATAACCAGTGTTGCTTGAGAGGTAAGCGTAGTCGTTGAACTGAGTCTTCCACTTACCAGCACGAGCACGGATAGCAGCCAGGAGGTTGTGTGCAGTAGCAGAAACCTGCTGACCATTGCAATTAACCATCTTACCACCAACGTTTGCACCCTTAACAGCAGCCTCAGCAGCCACGAAGTAGAGTTCAGAGAACTTAGCGATAACGAATGGACGTGGTGAAGAACCGTTAGGGTTACCAAGCTCAGTTGTTTCATTACGGTCTGTACGGTGACCGATGTGCTTCCAAACGCCAGGGTATGTCTGGCGAGAAACATCACTGATGTTAATAACGAACTCCTGATGACCTGGGAGCTCACCAGCATTGATGTTACCATTCTTCTGGTCGTACTTCACACCTTCTGCATCGTAAGGGAGGAACTGAAGGAACACCTCAGTGTTTGCGAGTGGAACATCGTTAGCACCTACTACGTATAGATTATTGTTACCACCCTTAGCCATGTTTACGCGATACTTGTATGTGAATGTACCATCCCAACGAGAGTCATATTCAACATCAGTAAACTTCTTGAGAGCGTCTGGAATAGGAGCCATACGAGTCCAAGGACGACCAAGAGCCTGGCAAGCCTCACGGAGAACAGGGTTACCGTTTGAACCGTCAGCGAAGTCGCCGCGCATGTCACCACAGTAGTTCCACTGAGTGAACCAGCCTGCGAAGTTTTCAGGAGCACCACCGTTACCCCAACCGAGACCGCCACCATTGAACTGGTCGCTGTTTACAGTGTGGTCAGCCCAAAGGAGCCACTCTGCATTACGATCGTTCTGCCAGAAGTTTACATCCATGTAAGTGTCCTGAAGCTTGTAGTCACCAGGTTCGTTGATGGCAGTCATTGCAATATCGTATGCCTTCTGGAAGTAAGACTGAGCCTTGCTCTTGTCGCGATTAGAAGTTGCAGGATAAGTATCGATGTTGTTAGGGTTCTCAAGCCACCATGCGTAAGTAAGGTAAGCCTTTGCAAGGTAGAGACGTGCAGTAGTCTTTGTAACAGAACCTATCACACGCTGCTTTGCAGGGAGTTCGTTAACAGCTTTCTCAAGGTCTGGGAATACAGACTTCTCATAAACCTCATCAACTGTGTTACGACGGGAAGTACACTGTGAGCTGGCATTTGGCTTAAGTTCACCACTACCGAGATCGAGTGGCACACCACCGAATGTCTGTGCAAGGTTGAAGTAGTAGAAGCCGCGGAAGAAATATGCTTCAGCTACGAGGCTTGGTTCAATACCTACTGCCTGAGCATTCTCAATAACAGAGCTTGCAGTGTTGATTTCAGTGAAAGCCTGTCCCCAGAGAGCGTCTGAACGGACAGTAGAAGAAGTCAGGTTACCAGACTGCTTTGCCTCACCGTTTACGAAAGCCTGCATATCGATATCCTTCTGGTTACCGTCAGCAGAGTGACCGTATGTGTACTCGTCAGTACCTGCCTCACAAGAAGTGTAGTAGTAAGCCTGACCATAGAGGTTACGAAGGTGTGCATAGAGAGAAGTAAGACCTCCCTTTACACCTTCCTCTGTAGTAAAGTATGTTGGGTCATATCCACTACGTGGCTGCTCATCAAGCACATCAGAACATGACGAAAGTGCTAGGGCAGAAACGAGTGCTATGCCACAATTGCGAAAAATATTCTTAGTTTTCATTGTTTTCAAGATGTTTTAGAATGACAGATTAAGACCTAAGAGATAGTTGCGGGTGCAAGGAGCGTTTGTACCAACAACTGGGAGAGCATGGCCACCCATCTGTGTTGCGTGGAACTGACCCTGGTTAGACATAGAGTTTGGCTCTGGGTCAAGACCGCTCTCGCTGTAGTAAGGAGAGTAGATGATGAATGGGTTCTGTACTGTAGCATATACACGGAGATTGCTGATACCAGCCTTCTTCATCCAGTCGCCAGAGAAGTTGTAACCGAGTGAGATAGTACGGATCTTAACGTAGCTACCGTCGAAGATACCGAGAGTAGAACCATACTTAGGGTTATCACCAGACTGGATACCACCTGGCTTTGGATACTTAGCACCCTTGTTATCCTCTGTCCAGTAGTCAACATCAACCTGGCCACGACGACCTGTGAGCATGTTGAGGTAACCGTAAGAGCTGTAGAGTGTAGAGATGAGCTTACCACCGCACTGGAATGCACCGATTACGTTGAGGTCAAAGCCCTTGTAAGCAACGCGAGTGTTGAAACCACCTGTGAAGTCTGGCTCAAGGCTGATGATCTGACGATCGTCTGGACCGATAGCCTGAAGTTCGCCCTTCTCGTTGTATCTCTTCTCGTACTTAACCTTGATCATACCTTCGTTACCACCTGGCTCAAGAGTCTGGAAGTCAGCCCAGTCTGGATCGTCAGAGTTCCAGAGACCAACCTTCTCATAGTCATAGAGCACATCAATTGGGTGACCTACGAACCAGCCGTTACCTTCGTCCTTCTCGTTGCCGTCAGCGAGTTCAACGAGCTTGTTGCGGTTGAGAGAGAGGTTCAAGCCAGCTTCCCAAGTCCAACCGTTCTTGTTGTCAAGGATGATGCCGTTGATTGTAGCCTCGAAGCCCTTGTTCTGAGTCTTACCGATGTTAGCAGTATAGCTGCCTACACCTGATGTAGAAGGAAGAGAAACGTTGAGGAGGATGTCGTTAGTGTTCATTACGTAGTACTCCAATGTACCTGAGAGACGACCCTTGAAGAGAGAGAAGTCAATACCGAAGTTGTAAGTCTCTGAGTACTCCCAACCGAGTTCTGGGTTAGGAAGTTTAGAGATGTAGTAACCTGTCTCGTAAGAAGGTGTACCGAGGTCACCGAAGTTGTAAGGAGTTGTACCGAGTGTACCGAGAGTAGTGTAAGGGCTGATAGCCTGGTTAGCTGTCTGACCGTAACCTGCACGGAGCTTCAAGTTGTCAATGAAATCAAGGCTCTGCATGAATTCTTCCTTAGCAAGGTTCCAACCAAGAGAAACAGCTGGATATGTGTGCCACTGGTGACCCTTTGCAAGGCGTGAAGAAGCATCTGAACGAACTGCAGCAGAAATCATGTACTTGTTGTCGTAGTTGTACATTACACGACCCATCCAAGACATAAGACCTGCCTGCCAGTAGTTCTGGTAGCTTGGGTTTACAGTAACATCCTGCTTACCAGCACCAATGTTCCAGTACTGGAAGTACTCAGGAATACCACGGCTGCTCATGTGGTTGCTTGAATAGCGGCTCTGCTCAACAGAGTAGAGACCTACAGCACTGATGTTGTGCTTCTCTGCGAATGTACGATCGTAAGAGAGGAGGTTCTCAACAGCGTAGTTCTTGTATTCAGTCTGCTGCATAGAAGCAGAGTTGAGCTCAGTAGCGTTAACAGTATTGATACCTGTGCCTGTGAAACCACCGATCTTGTTAGCGCGGTAGTTGAGACCGAGGTTTACGCGATACTTAAGACCTTCTACCCAAGGGCAAGCAACCTCTGCGAATACTGTGTTGTATGTACCGAGAGAGTTGTTGTGCTGGAGCCATGTCTCTTCGTTATCCTTGATGCGATCCTTTGTGATGAACCAAACGTCGTCTGAAGACATACGAGCGATACGGCCTGTTGGGTCAGCGAGGTTGTTAGGGTCAACGAGTGGAGACATCTGGAGAATACCGTACATACCGAGCTGCATACCCTGACGCTGGTTGTAAGAGTTTGTAGAAGAAAGACCGAACTTGAAGTAGTTGCCAATCTTCTGCTCAAGGTTAGCGCGGAGAGTTACGCGG
The DNA here is from genome assembly GCA_045597565.1 of Prevotella sp. Lineage (GTDB taxonomy): Bacteria > Bacteroidota > Bacteroidia > Bacteroidales > Bacteroidaceae > Prevotella. The sequence goes on from JAZLKJ010000004.1 coordinate 9,293, forward strand.
TCGAATGCCTGTGAAGGGATAACGCCTTCGTCGTGGATGTAGCTACCACCGAAGCTGTATGTACCTGTGTTTGAACCACCAGAAACAGTGAGGTTGTGGTTGTGAGAAACACCTGTCTGATAGAAGAGGTCCTGCCAGTTAGTGTCGTTACCCTCATGCTCGTCAACACCATTGCCGAACTTGCCAGCAAGCGCACGCATCTTAGAGTACTTCTCACCCTTCATCATTGGATACTGGTTGAAGAGAGTCTTCAGAGAAACGTAACCATTGTAAGTAACCTTTGCTGTGCTTGAGTATGCACCCTTGTTTGTAGTAATGAGGATGACACCGTTAGCACCACGAGAACCGTAGATGGCTGTAGCAGAAGCATCCTTCAGGATGTCGAGAGACTTGATGTCTGCAGGGTTGATGTCTGAAAGGTTGCCAAGGAATGGGATACCATCGAGCACGATGAGTGGGTCGTTAGAAGCAGAGAGTGAACGCTGACCACGGATACGGATCTGCATTTCAGCACCTGGCTGAGAGTTTGTCTGCTGCATATCAACACCAGCAACGCGGTTCTGGAGAGCCTGAGTGATGTTAGAAGAAGGGTTCTCCATAAGCTTCTCAGAGCTTACAGATGCCACAGAACCGGTAACGGCTTCCTTACGCTGAGTACCGTAACCGATAACGACTACCTCTTCGAGGCTCTTGTCATCAGAATCAAGATAGATGACGAGATTGTTTCCTGACACTCTTACCTGCTTGGTAACGTAACCGATGTAAGTAACAACGAGTGTCTGACCGTCTGTAGCTTCAATAGTGAAGTTACCATCATAGTCTGTAACGGTAGCAATCTTAGTACCGTTAACTGTGACAGTTGCACCGATAAGCGGTTCCTTTTCAGGACCCATGACCTTACCTTTGACTGTCTTTGCGTTAAGACCTGTCCAACTGAGAGCGAGGAGCATGAATGCTATCATGCATACCTTACCGAAGAGGGACGTCTTAATTTTCTGAGAGAAATTTCCCATACGGATAAAGTTTAAGGTTGTTAGTAATTATTGATAAAATTTTATTCTTCTTTGTTGGGTTAAGGTTTGTTAATAAAAAAGGGTCAAAATCATTCCTGAACTATTTCCCATGTTACCGTATGTGACTCGCCGTATCCTTATCGTCCCGACAGGGAAAGACGCAACTATCCTTAGCTTATTATTTGTTAAAAATCGTTGCAAAGGTATAAAGAATGTTTAATATAATAAAAGAAAATCAGCAAAAAAATAAAAAAAACCTTGTCTTTTTGCGCTTTTTTGCAAAAATAATACTAACTTTGCCGCCGAATATAACACTTATCCTCTCCAAAATACTCTGAGAAGAGTCGAAAGAGAGTGCTTAAACCAGAAAATTTTAAATAACATAACTTTTAACTAATCAATTAAAATCCTTTCACAAAAATGAGAACACTTTCTCAAAAGTGTGCTGCTTCATTTATGGGAAAAGTATGCATGTTGTCTTTCATGCTGCTTATGCTCATGGGCAGTAGTGCGCTTGCAAAGCAAGTCACTGGTAAGGTTCTGTCAGCTTCAAGCGACGAGCCACTTATCGGTGCAAGTGTTATGGTTGAAGGAAAGAGTGGCGGTGCCATTACTGACTTCGACGGTAACTTTGTGATTGAAGCCAACGACGGTCAGACCCTCGTGGTTTCTTACATTGGATACATCACCCAGAAGGTGAAGGTATCAGGTAATAACCTCGTCATCCGACTCAGCGACGACTCTCAGAGTCTTGAGGATGTGGTGGTAGTAGGTTACGGTACAATGAAGAAGAAGCTCGTTACGGGTGCTACTCTTCAGGTAAAGGGTGACGACATCCAAAAGATGAACACCACAAACCCTCTCGCCGCACTTCAGGGACAGACTCCTGGTGTGAACATCGTTTCTACATCTGGTCAGCCTGGCGCAGACATGAGCGTTACCATCCGTGGTCTCGGTACAGTGGGTAACTCTCAGCCTCTCTACCTCATCGATGGTATCGGCGGCGACATCTCTACCCTCAACCCTGCCCACATCCAGCGCATCGACGTGCTCAAGGACGCTGCTTCTGCTGCCATCTATGGTGCTCAGGCTGCAAACGGTGTTGTGCTCATCACAACAAAGAGCGGTAAGGAAGGTCAGAGCCACATCACTTACGACGGTTTCGTAGGTTGGCAGACTCTCGGTCGCAAGTTCGACATGCTCAGTGCTTCTGAATACATGACTATCATGGACGAGGCTCGCCTCAACTCTGGTATGTCTCCAGTAAACTGGAACTCGCTCAACGCAATCCACGATGTAAACGGCAATGTTTACAATACAGACTGGATTGACCAGGTAGTGAATGAAGGTGCGCTCACTACTTCTCACAGCCTCGCATTCACTGGCGGTTCCAAGACTTCTACATATTCTATCTCTCTCGGTTACACTGGCCAGCAGGGTCTCATCGGTGGTTCTGACGTTTCTGACTACAAGCGTTACAACTTCCGTGCAAACTCTGAACACAAGATGCTTGGCGACATCGTTACTGTAGGCGAGCACATGAGCTTCGTTTGGAAGGACACTCGCGGCATGAACACTGGTAACATTTGGAACAACAACCTCCGTTCAGCTTTCTCTTCTTCCCCACTCCACCCAATTTTCGACGAGAATGGCAACTACATGAGCACTCTCGACAACGATTGGAACACAGAAGACGGCAACCCTGTCGGACAGATGATGATGAATCGCTTCAACCGTTCTCGCAATGGTTCTATCGATGCTAACTTCTACGCGCAGATTGAGCCTATCAAGAATCTGAAGCTCAAGACTGTATTCGGTATCTCTTACGGTGCTTCAGAATACCGTTCTTACTCTCCAGTATATAAGTTCGTACCAACTTCTGGTAACACTACTGAAAAGGTTTCTCAGAGCAACGGTCACGGTCTTTCTATGGTTTGGACTAACACTCTCTCTTACGACTGGAACTGGGGCGACCACGCTCTCAACGCTCTCGTAGGTTCTGAAATGTCTAAGTACGACGGACAGAGCTCTGGCGGCAGCAACACTGACCTCATCACTGGTTTCAGCGGATGGCAGACTGCTTATCTCAACAACACTAACGGTACTGACAACAAGACTGTGTCTGGTGCTCCTTACGATTCATCACGCGGCATGTCTTACTTCGCTCGTCTCGGATGGTCTTGGAAAGAGCGCTACATGCTGAACGCTACTATGCGTGCAGACGGTTCTTCTAAGTTCGCTTCTGGTCATCGCTGGGGTTACTTCCCTTCTGTATCTGCAGGTTGGACTATCACAGAGGAGGACTTCATGAAGAGCGCTAAGTCTTGGCTCGACTTCTTGAAGCTTCGCGCTTCTTGGGGTCAGGTAGGTAATGCTAACATCAACTGCTGGCAGTATCTCGCTCCTGTGAAGACTACAAACACTAACTATAACTTCGGTGCTACTGGCGGTCAGGATGCTTGGGAGACTGGTTCTTACACTGAGCGTCTCGCTAACGAGGCTATCAAATGGGAAACTTCTGAGCAGATCAACATCGGTCTTGACGCTCGTTTCCTCAACAGCCGTCTTGCTCTTACTGCTGACTGGTACGTAAAGACTACTAAGGACTGGCTCGTTGCTGCTCCTCTTCTCGCTACTACTGGTGTAAGCTCTAAGATGATTAATGGTGGTGACGTAAAGAACCAGGGTATTGAGCTCGGTCTTTCTTGGAATGACAACATTGGCGACTTCAGCTACAACGTCGGTGCAAACTTCGCTTACAACCACAACGAGGTTGGCAAGATTCCTACAGAGGACGGTATCATCCATGGCGAAACTGGTGGTCTCTATTCAAACTCTGAGGAGTATTACCGCGCTCAGAACGGTCATGCTATCGGTTACTTCTGGGGCTACAAGACTGAGGGCATCTTCCAGAGCCAGCAGGACATCAAGGACTGGATTGCAGCCGGTAACGGTGTATTGCAGCCAAATGTACAGCCTGGTGACGTGAAGTATCTCGACATCAACCACGATGGCGCTGTCAATGCTGACGATAAGGTTGACCTTGGCAATGGTCTTCCAAAATACACATTCGGTTTCAACCTTGGTCTCGCTTACAAGGGCTTCGACCTCAGCATGAACATGACAGGTGCTGCTGGCTTCAAGATTGTACAGTCTTACCGTGACCCTAACTCTTCACAGTCTAACTACAGCCGTGCTATTCTCAACCGCTGGACTGGCGAAGGCACAAGCAACCGCATGCCACGCGTAACTTACTCTGATGCCAGCAACTGGCTTTTCTCTGATCTTTACATGCAGGATGGCGACTATCTCCGTCTCCAGAACCTCACTCTCGGCTACGACTTGAAGCGCCTCATCGCATGGAAGGGCATTTCTAAGCTCCGCCTCTACTGTCAGGCTCAGAACCTCCTCACTTTCACAAAGTATGACGGTATGGATCCTGAAGTTGGTTCTTTCAACGGTACTAACGGCAACTCAAGCCACTCTTGGGTTTCTGGTGTTGATATGGGCTACTACCCACATCCTCGCACATTCATCGTAGGTATGAACGTTACTTTCTAAAAAGCCCCCGTGTTCGAAGCATCAGCTTCGAATCCAATAAATAAAATCAAAGCAAAAAATGAAAACTAAATCATTATTATATACAGCTGTTCTCGCAAGTTCTCTTGCAGCCATGACAAGCTGCTCTGATGATTTCTTTGACACTTCATCAAAGACTACGCTCAACTCAGAGACTGCCTACAGCACACTCGCTACTGCCGAGCAGGACCTCATCGGTTGCTACGACGGCTGGCAGCGTACCATCTCAGATGCAGGTATCGGTATGTACCTCGTCTCTGAGTTCGCTTCTGACCAGGCTCTTGGCGGACTTGGTGCCGCTGACGGAAGAGGCTACAATGCTATTGATCAGTTCGACATCAGCATTTCTCCTTCTGACAATGACCTCTTCAATACTGACTGGACTAAATACTACGCAGCAATCGCTCGCTGCAACGAACTCCTTGTTCATGAGAATGACATCGAGTGGGAGGGCGATTCTAACAAGGGTCGCGTACTCGGAGAGACTCGCGCTATCCGCGGCATCCTCTACTTCGACCTTTGCCGTATGTTCGGTGATGTACCATTGGTAACAGTGCCTACAGAAGGCAATCCTGCTCGTACTCCTGCTGCTGAGGTTTTCGCTCAGATTTTCGAAGACTTCAAGTATGCTGCTGCAAACATCCCTGCTGATGCTTACCCTGTAGCTAACAACAACGCTAACGACGGACGCATATCAAAGTATGCTGCTGAAGCTCTTCTTGCTCGCGCGTACCTTTATTATACTGGTTACTACGGACAGGAGAACCCTGGCTGTACAAAGCAGGATGCTATTGATGCTGTTGACGACATCGTTAAAAACGGTGGTTATGAACTTGAAAAGAATTACGAAGACCTCTTCATGCCTTCTTGTACTAAGGATGCTTCTTTTGGCGGTACTTACGCTTGGGCAACAACTTACGCTGGTAAGTGGTATGACGGCTCTGCATGGCAGGCTGGTCAGGGTCACCTCTCTAAGGAGTTCATTCTCAACCTCAAGTTCAACACTACTCACGACTATAACGGCAATGGTGACGGTAATACCTTCTGCGTATTCCTCGGCCCTCGTAACGTAAGCCACACAGGCGAATGCATCGCTTCTGGATGGGGTGCTTGTCCTGTTGCTCCTTCTTTCGTTGAGCAGTTCAAGGGCGACCCTCGCTTCAACGCTTGTGCCGTTGACCTTAAAGCTACAGGCTTCGAGAATCGTGCTGACTTCGAGAGATCTCTCAACGATACTTACGAATATACTGGCTATATCACTCGCAAGTATGCTCCAATGTGCTTCGGCGACGGTACTCGTCAGGAAGTTGGTTTCGAACTCGGCGAAAAGCACCAGAACATCACTTACTATCAGGACTGGACTATCATGCGCTATGCTGACGTTCTCCTCATGCAGTCTGAGCTCAAGGAAGATGCTACAGGCTTGCGCGAGGTTCAGGGTCGTGCTGGTGTTGCAAAGACTGACTACAGCGTAGAGGAACTTCGCAAGCAGCGTGCTATCGAATTCGCTTTCGAAGGCGTTCACTTCTGGGATCTCATGCGCTACGAGAAGGACGGTGCATACGCTGCACGCACTATCGCAGCTAATCAGAATGGCGCTAAGGTGAAGAATGCCGGTCTTGAAGCAACAACTTCTTTCCAGGCAAGCAACTTCAACGCTAAGAAGGGTCTCATGCAGATTCCTAACACTCAGATTACTCTCTCTGGCGGTGTACTCACACAGAACGCTGGATGGTAAAGTTCAAGTTTCGCATGGACGAAACTTGAGGCTAAAGGCTTATGGCTAATGAGTAATGGCCAAAAACCAAAAACCAAAAACTAAAAACCAAAATGAAAAAATCAATATTCACAATACTGGCAATGGTGATGATGATCATCACTGCCTGCTCCCCAGAAGACTACGGCTTCGGCAGCGCGCAGTACACAGCCGAACAGCTTGTGGCTCCAAGCGCTTACGAGGTTACAGTAGAGGGAAACAGAGTGCACTTGAAGTCTAACCTTCAGGGATGTACTCCTCTGTGGGTGACTCCTAACGGTCGTTCGCAGAATCCGGACTATTATATTGACCTGCCTTTCGCTGGCGATTATGAGGTGACTTTCGGTGCTGAGACTCGCGCTGGTGTTGTTTACGGCGAGCCTTACAAGTTCTCTATCACAGCAAACGACTTCAATATGCTTTCTGATCCTAAGTGGAAGTATCTCGCTGGCGAAATCGGCAAGACAGAAGCTGATCCAATTGCTGGAAAGAAGTGGTATCCTTTGACTAAGGATTACGGCGTAGGCAAGACAGTTGGTCCTATGACTTACTGTAACCCAGAGGACGTTATGAACGATGGTTCGGGCAATGCTGACATGGCTTTCGAGGCATGGGCACCAAACTGGGACCCTGGTATCCAGTCATGGCTCATCGCTGAGGACGCTCCTTACATGGACTCTTGGATGGAGTTCAAGCTTTCTGCAGAAAGCGGTTGTACAGTTTCTATGTACCGTGGTGAGGAAGGTACGAAGGGCGCAAGCACTGGTACTAATACTAAGGGTAAGTTCCAGCTCGCTCTCGACGATAAGCTTCACCCAACAATCACATTCTCTGACTGCGAGGCATTGCACGCCATCAACATGGATGATGCAGTATCTAACTGGACTCAGGAAATCAAGATTGTAGAACTTACTCCTTACTGCCTCCAGCTCGCTACAATGCGTACAAACTCTGAAGGTCCATGGTGGCTTGTTTGGACATTCGTTTCTGAAGAAGTAGTCAAGACTGACGGTGCTTGCATTCCTAAGGAGGAAAGTGGTCTCCTCAACAAGGTTGACCCACAGGTTCCTGAAATTGAAGACCTCGCTACTAAGCTCTTCACTACAGAGGTTAGCGGCATGGGCATGGCTACTGGTTCTGAGATGACTTTCGTTATCAATGACGAGACTCCTTACGACTGGATGTGGTGGAACGGTTCTGCTGATGTTCAGGCTTGGGAAAGCGTTACTCAGGGCAAGTACAACGATACTTGGGCTCCTGCTGTAAACACTGACGATGTTGACAACATGACTCTCGTGAAGAAGGGCGACGTTATCAACTATGAGATCGGCAGCCAGAGCGGTACTGCTACTCTCAATCCTGACGGCAAGCTCGTGTTCGACCAGGAGGTTACTCTTCTTACAGCAAGCTCTGAGGCTCGTACCGTAGTGGCTAAGAGTCAGGCATGGCAGGTGCTCAAGTGTGTTGCAGGTGAAGAACTCCAGCTCGGTATTCCTGCTGAGCATGATGCTAAGGGCAATGTTTCTTCTTACCTCGTAGCCAACTATACTTACAAGGCTGTTGGCGGCGGTCAGGAAGGTCCTACTGTAATCAAGTTCAACAACGACAACCGCAACAACTACATCGAGGCTGACAAGTACTTCCGCTGCCAGCTCTACAACCCATGGGGTGGCGATGCTCACGCTATCGATCCTGCTGACCTCAAGGTGAAGAAGAACCAGACTCTCTCTGTAACATTCAAGTTCTCTGGCTTCACATTCTCTCAGCCAGCCAAGGCTGTTATCGGCGAGAACTTCGACGACTTCGCTTGGGAGCCAGGCTGCTTCGATCAGGACAATGCTGTCACAATCAACGGCGATGGCACTTACACTCTCACTTGGACTAACAATACGGGCTCTACATGTAACTGGGGCGACGGCTCTTCTGCCCTCATCATGACAATGCAGTATGCCGGCTATGCTTCTCTTGAGTTTACAGAGGATAATAAGGACGACGTTCTCAAGGCTGCTTGCGAAATCGTTTCTATCACAGTTCAATAAAGCCACAGTTCCCGGCGGTTTTCCGCCGGGCCTAAACCAAAAATCAAAAAATGAAAACAAAGATATTATACAGCTTGCTCGCCCTTTTCATCGGCTTCTCGCTCACTTCTTGTAGCGACGAGGAAGACTATGCGAGCAACAAGGGTGTGCTTATCTCCGACAGCAATGTCGTGACAGGCACTGCTGAGGTGAACGCTACTTCCGCTAAGTTCAATGGTAGCGTGAGCGGACTTGAGTCGCAGGCAGCTTCTGCTTACGAGACAGGTTTCCTCTACGGTTATGCTGAAGGCAACCTTTCTGAGAAGGTTATCGCTTCTAACGACAATGGTCAGTTCTCTGCCAGCATCAGCGGCACTACTGGTCAGACAGTATTCTATCAGGCTTACGTTACTCTCCAGGGTAAGGTTACTTACAAGGGACAGGTGCTCAGCACTATTCTTTCAAACGCAAAGGCTATCACTGGCGGTTCTGAGCTTGCTGGCAATGGCGCTAAGCTTTCTGCTACTTTCGCTGACAATGCTGGTTGCAGTGCTGTTGGTATCATCGTTAGCGGTGATGCTAATGCAGAGAAGGCAAAGCTCAACGGTGTGAAGTTCGCAAGCAACTTTGAGTCAACTGCTACTACAACTGTTGACGGTCTCCTTCCTGGCAAGACTTACTACTACACTGCATACGTTGACCTCGGCAACGGTATCGTTTACGGCGAGACAAAATCGTTCACAACACCTGCTCAGGCTGCAGTAAATGTTGACGAGGAGTTCGTTGACCTTGGCCTTTCTACTAAGTGGGCTAAGCGCAACATCGGTGCTTCTAAGCCATCTGACTTCGGTGGTCTCTTCGGCTTCGGCGATGTCATCGGCTTCAACTCAAGCATCAAGACTGAAGACTATGCTTCTGCCAACACTTACAAGACAGCAAATGACGTTGCATACGTTGCTTACGACGGCAAGGCTATGCTCCCTACTGCTGATGAATACGAGGAACTCTTCCGCTGCTGTGATGCAGAATGGACTGAGGAAGACGGCGTAAGCGGTTATAAATTCACTTCCCGCAGAAACGGCAACTCTATCTTCCTCCCTTGCGCTGGTTCACGCACTCAGAGCAACTACTCTGGCGTTGGTTCTGACGGTCACTACATGACTGGTTCTATCAACCCTTCTGACAACAAGTTCTACGTTTCTTACGACTTCAACTCTGCTTTCGACGGCCGTGGCTCTCAGCCTGTATATACAGCCCTCTCTGCTCGCGCCGTAACTACTGCAAAGAATGTTAAGTTCGACAAGTCTCTCCTCTGCCAGACATGGCATCTTGACATCAATGCTGACAAGAAGTGCATCCTTTGGGATGGTCCATTCTATTTCTATG
>JAZLKJ010000005.1:0-44809 GCA_045597565.1 Prevotella sp.
CGTTTCCACCTACCTAGGCGAGGACGGAAACACACTTGTCCGAACTGTGGCGATAAGAAAAGCTTCCGACGCTACGTGGACGAAGAGACAGGAAAGGAGCTTGCTGACGTCTGCGGCATCTGCGACCACGCCAACCGCTGCGGCTACCACTATCCTCCCCGAGAACTCTTCCGCGATCATCCGGAACTGCGACCTGCCGACAACCTTTCTTCTTCTTCTTATTATTATTATTATAATGAAAGAAATAATGTAGGGCGAAGTTTACTGAGCCGTAATCCAGCGAACGGAGGCGGCTCACAAATCCTCGCCCTACAAAGCTATGAGTACCATCAAACGGAGTTCTTCCCACTCTCATGGGCTGAGCGCGCAGCTGAACGCGAGAGTACTTTCAGCCGATGGTTCATGACGCTACCGTATGATGATGAACTGAAACGTAGCGTGCTCAAGGAGTATTACGTCGGAGCTAAGGAGAAGGATGTCTTTGTCAATGGCATCAATCGTGGCAAGGCTGTTGTGTTCTGGATGATAGACGAGCAGCAGCGGGTGCATGACGCTAAGCTGATGGCATACCATGAAGACGGCCATCGCGTGCAGGGTTGGGGAAATTCCATGCGCTCAATTTGTGAGAAAGCAAAGAAGGGGCCGCAACTACAAGAAACGGAGAAAGTGCTCTTCGGTCTGCATCTGCTGCCACGCTATCCTGAGAAAATAGTTTGCCTCGTTGAGAGCGAGAAGACTGCCCTCATCTGCGCTTGCCATTACCCTCAGTACCTCTGGCTTGCTACGGGCGGTTGCGGCAACCTTCAGCAGCAGAAACTCCGTCCGCTAATGAACCGCACCATCGTGGTTTACCCCGACAGCGGCGAATTCCAGAAGTGGAGCCAAAGGATGAAGGAAAGCGGTCACAGTAACTACATCGTTATGGACATCATGGAGAAGTACGAGCCGAACACAGACATTGCGGATGTTATTACAGCCATTACCCATTAGCCCTTCCCTCTTTTCAAAGCACCAAACGCTCCGTTTCAAAGCGCGAAATCATTGAGATGCGTTGCCCTCATCGCAACATTCAAAAAAATGCAAAAAGGAGCGAAAAAAGTTGCTGAAATATTTGCGTATTTTAATAAATTTTCGTACCTTTGCGCATGAAAACGAAAGAGTTACGCAAGCTGCTGCAGAAGCTCTACGCACCTCTTCCAGAAGCCCAAAAAGGTGGGGGCTAAGAATACCGCCTACATGTATTACCAGGATTTAAAAAAGAAAGGAGATTCTTATGATTCGTTACGAAAAGTATCAAAGCAACAGCCCTCTCGAAGCTTCTAACGGTAAGTGGTTCATTCGCATCAAGTCAGGAGAAACAGTTGACCTTCAGGGCATGGCGGAGCACATGGCAGAACACAACTGCGGCTTCTCTGAGGCACAGATTTACGGCGTGCTCAAGGCTCTCGTCAAGTGCATCAAGGAACAGCTTCTGGCAGGCAAGAAGGTGAAGCTAGACGACCTCGCGATTTTCTACCTCACCTGCTCTTGCAAGGGTTCCGACACCGCTCTTGAGGCTACAACGGACAAGATCAAGTCGCTCCGTATGCGCGTCCGCTCTACAGGTCGCCTCTCAAGCGCTCAGATTGCTCAGGCAGTCAAGATGAAGGAGCAGGAGAAGTATTCTATTTAATGCCCCTTCCCATCCCCTCCCTTTTTGGGAGGGGTATTACATTTGCGGGGTACTAGAAACGACTCCCCATAGCGTCATTAGGGAGCGAAAATGAATGATCATGCGGCTTAACGATGCCATGTGGAATAGTTTCCATTGCGCCTGATAGAATCTGATTATTGCCAAACAAAAAAGAGAACCCGGAAGGATTCTCTTTTTGAGCCTCTTGTCGGATTCGAACCAACGACCCCGAGATTACAAATCACGTGCTCTGGCCAACTGAGCTAAAGAGGCGGGTGGGCAAGCTACTTATATCGCGCCGCTACAACCAACTACCTTTGCTATGTTCCCATCCTGGAGGATTCGAAGGGAGCTGACCGTACAAGACTTACCCGTCTATTTTTGTGCCAAACTTTCGTTTTAGCGGGTGCAAAGTTACAATTCTTTTTTGAATCTGCAACAATTTCACACTATTTTTTTTCACAATACTGTAAAAAAGGCTAAATATGACAATTATTCCTCAATAAATTAACGATTGTTTTTCTTTTTTACTAACTTTGCAAAGATTTTCTATAAACGTAAACAACATGAACTTCCAGATAGAACTCAGCTTCATTGACTTAATATTCAAAGGTGTGCTCATAGGCATACTGGTTTCCGCTCCCATGGGCCCTGTAGGCGTGCTATGCGTACAGCGTACTCTGAACAAGGGTAGATGGTATGGTTTCGTAACGGGTATAGGTGCCTGCATATCCGATCTTATCTATGCGGTAATAACAGGTGCCGGTGTCTCGTTCGTCGTTGACTTCATAGAGGAGAACGGCATGCGCTTCTGGCTTCAGTTGGCGGGCAGCATTATCCTGATGATATTCGGAATACATGCCTACAGGAGCGACCCGACGAAGAATATCCATGTCAGCGGAAAGCAGAAAGGCACGCTCTTCCATAACGGCTTGACGGCATTCCTGATAACGTTTGCCAATCCGCTGATCATCTTCCTCTTCATGGCTTGCTACGCTCAGTTGGCTTTCGTGCCGCACATGGAGTATCCGCTTTCCATCGTCGTGTCATTCCTCAGCATAGCCCTTGGCGCGCTGCTATGGTGGTGGTGCCTTACGTGGATAATAGACAAGGTAAGGACGAACTTCAACAATAACGCTATCATAGTTATAAACAAGATTATCGGCGGCATAGTGATATTCATATCTTTGCTCGTAATGTTCGGAACAATCTTCAACATCTATTCTTTCGGCTAAGACTATGGAAGACTTTATCCATCTACACGTTCATACTCACTACTCACTTCTCGACGGAATGTCGAAAGTGCCTGATATCGTTGACAAAGCCATTGCCGACGGAATGCGCGGTATAGCCCTAACCGACCATGGCAACATGTTCGGTATGAAGGAGCTGTTTGACTACTGCAACAAAGTAAACGGCAAGCGCAAGAAGGAGGGATTGGAACCATTTAAGCCTATCTTCGGTTGCGAGATGTATGTGGCTCGCCGAAATAAAGAAGACAAAAGCGATCCGAAAATTGACCGCAGCGGTAACCACCTTATTGTATTGGCAAAGAACGCCAATGGCTACCGCAACCTAATAAAGCTCGTTTCGCGCGCATGGGTTGACGGCAACTACGGACGACCACGTACGGACAAGAAAGATCTCAAGGAGTTTCACGAAGACCTCATCATCTGCTCAGCATGTATAGCCGGAGAACCTCAGGAGTACATACGCCGTGCCCTCCGACTGGAGAAGTACGGCACTATGGAGACACGAACACCAGAGGAACTGTTCCAAATGGCTGACGACTCCGTCAGATGGTACAAGGAGGTCTTTGGCGACGACTACTACATGGAGCTCATGCGCCATGAAGTGACCGACCCGACGATAAAAGCAAACCGCGACACATACCCAGTACAGAAAGCCGTTGAGCCATATCTCATAGAACTGGCAAAGAAGTACGGCGTGAAGCTTGTCTGTTCCAACGACGCACACTTCCTGAACCAGGACGATGCTGATGCGCACGAGATTCTGCTCTGCCTCTCTACACAGAAGAAGCTGTCGGAAGACCACATGCTCTACTCCAAGCAGGAGTGGCTGAAGACGAAGGCGGAGATGAACGAAGTGTTTGCTGACATTCCGGAAGCCCTGAGCAACACTATAGAGATTCTGGACAAGGTTGAGATGTACGACCTTGACAGCGCACCTATCATGCCTTTCTACCCTATCCCGGAAGACTTCGGTACGGAGGAAGAATGGCGCAAGATGTTCAGCGAAGACGACCTCTTCCGCGAATTTACTACTGACGAATATGGCGAGAACGCACTTTCGGAAGAGGACGGAAAGAAGAAGATTTCGCGTCTCGGCGGCTACGAAAAGCTGTACCGAATAAAGTTTGAAGCCGACTTCCTCGGCAAGCTGGCTTACGAAGGAGCCTCGCGTCTCTATGGCTCTGGATATACAGAAGTTACTGGTAAAGCTCTTCAGGCAGACGATTTGTCAAAATGGGCTGAGGAGCACGACATCAGGAAGGAGGTGGATGAGCGCATACGCTTTGAGCTTCATATCATGAAGACGATGGGTTTCCCTGGCTACTTCCTCATCGTACAGGACTTCATCAACTCGGCTCGTGAGGAACTTGGCGTATGGGTAGGACCTGGTCGTGGTTCTGCGGCAGGTTCGGTAGTGGCTTATTGCCTTGGTATCACGAAGCTTGACCCTCTGAAGTACGACCTGCTGTTTGAGCGTTTCCTCAATCCTGACCGTATCTCACTTCCCGATATTGATACCGACTTCGATGATGATGGTCGCGGAAAAGTGCTGCAATGGGTAATGGAGAAATACGGTCGCGAGAACTGTGCACACATCATCACATACGGTTCCATGGCGGCAAAGAACTCCATTAAGGATGTTGCGCGCGTGGAAGATGTGCCACTGGCTATGGTGAACGGATGGTGCAAGGCTATGCCTGATCGTCTTCCTGACGGCATGAAGCCTAAGCTGCCTAACTATCTTAAATGTACGCCTGAGCTGCAACAGGCACAGGCATCAGCCAATCCTATAGAGCGCGACACGATAAAGCACGCCCTGAAACTGGAAGGCACGGTACGCGGTTCTGGTATTCATGCTTGCGGATTCATCATCTGCCGCGACCCAATAGACGAGCACGTGCCTGTTTCAACAGCCGACGACCCGGACTTCCCTGATATTAAGACCGCTGTAACGCAGTACGACGGTCACGTTATTGAGTCAACAGGTCTCATCAAGATGGACTTCCTCGGCTTGAAGACGCTCTCCGAGCAGAAAGAGTGCGTGAAGAACATCAAGATTACACGAGGCATAGACATAGACCTTGACACCATACCTATTGATGATGTCAAGACATACGAACTCTACCAGAGAGGACAGACGGTAGGTACTTTCCAGTTTGAATCCGCTGGTATGCAAAAGTACCTACGCGAACTTCATCCTACGGTATTCGAAGACCTTATCGCGATGAATGCGTTGTACCGTCCAGGACCTATGGATTACATCCCTTCGTTCATCGCCCGCAAGAACGGTCGTGAGCCAATCACCTACGACATCGACTGCATGGAGAAGTATCTGAAGGATACATACGGCATTACCGTCTATCAGGAGCAGGTGATGCTTCTCTCCCGACAGCTTGCCGACTTTACTCGTGGTCAGTCGGATGCCCTGCGTAAGGCGATGGGTAAGAAGAAGAAGGATATCGTTGACCAGATGAAGCCTATGTTCATCGAAGGCGGAAAGAAGAATGGTCATGATCCGAAGATTCTTGAGAAGATATGGGCTGACTGGGAGAAGTTTGCATCATACGCATTCAACAAATCTCATGCAGCTTGCTACTCATGGGTGGCTTATCAGACGGCTTACCTGAAAGCGAATTATCCAGAAGAGTTCATGGCTGCCTTGCTTACACGCCGTCGCTCGGACATCAAGGAAGTAACGAAGCTTCTTGACGAGTGTAAGGCATTGGGCATCGTGGTGAAAGGTCCTTCTGTGAACGATTCGCGACAGACGTTCAACGTTGCCAAGGACGGTTCCATACGCTTTGGCTTTGCCGCCATAAGCGGTATTGGCGATGGTGCTGCCGATGCTATTGTGCGTGAACGTGAGGCAAACGGTCCTTTCAAGGATATATTCGACTTCGTGAAGCGAATAAACTTCTCTGACGTGAACAGCAAGTGCGTAGAGAACCTTGCCAATAGTGGTGGCTTCGACTGTCTTGGGCTTGCTCGTGAACAGTACTTTGCACCTGATCCAACCAAAAGAGGTGAACCTTTCTTCAAGACACTCATATCCTTCGGTCAACAGTATCAGCTAGCACAGAAGGAGCAAAAGGACGACCTGTTCGGAGGTCTTTTCGGTGGCGACAACGCCGTAGAAATATCTCTGCCAAAGCTTCCTCCTTACGAGGAGATGAGCCACATACAGAAGCTCAACATAGAGCGCTCGCTCATAGGACTTTACCTCTCTGCCCATCCGCTCGATGAGTTCAAGCCAATACTCAAGGGGTATTGCAACACATCGGTAACGCAGATAGAAGAAATTGACGAGCTGAAGAAACGCGACGAGATTCGCTTCGGCGGCATCGTGACAGCCATAAAGCGAACTGGTTTTACCAAGCGTGGCAACACGCCTTACGGCATCGTTCAGATAGAAGATTACGAAGGCACAGGCGAACTGTTTCTCATAGCAGACACATGGACGAATAATGTAGGTATTCTGACAGTCGGCTCTACGGTTTTCGTTCGCGGAAAGATGGAAGCACGCAACCGCTTCAATCCCGATGATGTCGTTTTTCGTCCATCGGAGATAAGGCAGCTGGGACAGGTTCAAAGCGAACGACTTGCCGGCTTGAAAATCTGCATGAACGCTAGCGACGTTGATCCACTTGACGCCAAGGAACTTCTGGAGCTTCTGACTGAGAAATCTGGCAGAAACAACGCAAGTCTGTCGGCAAAAGACAACATTGGCAAACTTCCGGAAATGCCACATGAACTCGTGTTTGAAGTGAAAACAAACGACCAGAACCGACCGATAAATGTACAAGGCGGCGTTCACTCAAGGATATCCGTTGACTACAAACTCATGGAAAGTATTAATGCTATGAAGAGCTTTGAATGCTGCGCAATATGGAGCTAACCCCTTAACGAAACATAAACCCAAAACATAAACGAAACATAATGAAATCACTTTTCGTAAAGTCATTCGTTGCATTATTCGCAGCCATGACATTAGTATCTTGTGGTACTACAAGCACCGTACCTATTACAGGTCGTAAACAGAATCTCCTCGTAAACGACGAGCAGGTTTTGAGCCTTAGCGACCAGCAGTACAACGACTACATGAAGACTGCAAAGGCTTCTACAAACTCAGCCAACACACAGATGGTAAAGCGTGTAGGACAAAACATCGCAAACGCCGTAATCACTTACCTGACAAACAACGGCTATGCAAACGACGCACAGACATACAACTGGGTTTTCAACCTTGTTCAGGATCAGCAGGTAAATGCATTCTGTATGCCTGGCGGTAAGATTGTAGTTTATGAAGGTCTTCTTCCTGTAACTCAGGACGAAACATCACTTGCCATTGTTCTTGGGCATGAGGTGGCACATGCTGTGGCAAAGCATAGCGCAGAGCGACTAAGCAACGAATACAAGAAGCAATATGGAGCACAGATACTCGGTAGTGTTCTTCAGGGTGTAGGCGCAAGCACAAACCTACAGAACATTAGCAGCACAGTATTTGGACTTGGCTCGCAGATTGGTGGTGCAGCTTATTCTCGCAAGCAGGAAAGCGAAGCCGACCATCTCGGCCTTATCTTTGCTGCAATGGCTGGATATGACCCATCAAAGGCACTTTCTTTCTGGGAGCGAATGGCAGCTGCAAGCAGCGGAAATACTTACTCCATCATGAGCGACCACCCAAGCGACGCAAAGCGTATTGCCGACATCCAGAAGTGGTTGCCAGAAGCACAGCAGTATTATGTTCCAAAGGCTGCGGCAAAGGCTACAACAACCACAAAAAAGACAACAACTACTACAAAGAAGACAACTACAAAGAAAAAGTAGTAGTAGTTTCCACAGTAATAACTAGGAAAACTCACTTATCCTAAAAGAATTATTGTATTGAAGAAACTTCGTAATATAATCATCTTCATCGTGTTGCTGCCAGTAGTACTCATAGTACTGCTTGCAGCAGCATTGTATTATCAGCCTATACAAAACTGGGCGGTAAAGATAGCTACGGAGTATGCTTCGGAACAAACAGGAATGCAGATCTCGATAGACAATGTCCGATTGAGATTTGCGCTCGACTTGCAACTTAATGGGGTGAAGGTAATCAAGCCAGACAGCATCAACGCTTCTGTCCGCGACACGGTAGCCGACATCCATTCGCTTGCAGTTGATGTTCAGCTGCGTCCATTGTTTGAAGGAAAAGTAATGGTGGATGCGCTCAATATTAACTACATCAAGGTGAATACCACCAACTTCATAAAGGCTGCACAGGTGAAAGGACGCCTTAAATCGCTACGCATAGCTTCTCATGGCATTAACCTGAAACAGGAGTTCATGCGTCTGGACAAGGCTCTTATTGACGGTGCTGACGTTGATATCATTCTTGCCGACTCTGTACCGGAAGACACCACGGAAACGGAAATTTTCTGGAAGATACAAGCCGACCTTGCAAAGGTTACAAACTCCAGAATCCGGGTCATGGGCAAAACCATGGACATTACTACTGACATAAAGACGCTGACAGCAGATGAAGGCTTCTTTGACCTCGGAAAGAGTGAGTATAAGATAGCACATGCGGAGCTTCTTCAGAGTGACTTAAGCTATGCTCCACAAGTTTCATTATCAAATGTCTCGGCAATTGTAGATTCAATCTATTTCTGTTCTCCTGATATCTCGGCACAGATAGCGCACTTGAAACTGAAGGAGAACAATTACGGTGTAGAAGTGAAAGACCTTCAAGCAAGGATTTCAATCGATTCAACGGCTGTCCACGTAAATGATTTCCGACTAGAAACGCCTTATTCAGACGTGAAACTCGGCTTAAACATGCAGCTTGATGCATTTGAAAACAACAATCCTGGCACTCTGCAACTAGCCTTCGACGGCAAAATAGGAAAGGGAGATATTGTACTATTCCGTCAGTATATGCCAAAGGGTATGCTTGAAAAACTACCTAACCAGCAGATAGCTCTTTCCACAGCCATTAATGGAAACTTCAAGAACATAAGGATAGAACAGCTCGGCGTGAAGATTCCAGGCAAACTTTCGCTTACCGCAGACGGAAGTATCAGCAATCCGAAGGCTACACTTGACAATCCTTTCGAACTCAACAGCTTGAATCTCAACCTTAACGCAAATCTTGACTGCCAGAACATAGATTTCCTAACCCAATTCGTTGACCCTAAGTTACTCGCTGGTACTGGCTTCAAGATGCCTCATGGGCTTCCGCTGAACGCTTCCGTCAAGCTGCATGGAAACATGCAGAACCTTGCATTAGAAAACCTTAACATAAAGATTCCTGGCAAAATCAATCTCATGGCAAAGGGCGAGGTTCTTAGGCTAAATAACCTTAACAACCTCAGCAATCTAAAGAACCTCACGCTCAACTTCGATGCACAGAACATAGATTTCCTGATAAACAGCCTTGATCCAAAGCTTCTTGCCAATACCGGCATAAAGATACCTCATGGCATAGGCGTAAAAGGTACGGCTGGCATAAATGGCAATGGCTACGTCTTTGACATAATGGCTACGGAAAGTGACGGCTGGATAAAGCTCAAGGGTACTTTCAATCCTGACCGCAAGAACTACGATGTGGAAGCTCAGATGCAGCAGTTTGCGATAAACCATTTCATGCCATCACTCGGTGTAGGCAAGGTTACCGCTTCTGCCACTGCTAAGGGCAGCGGTTTTGACTTCTTTAACAAAGCCACAAGGCTTAATACAAAAGCAAACATACAGTCGCTTGCATACGAGCACTACAACATAAAGAATGTAAAACTCGACGCCTTGATTGCTAACGGCAATGTGGATGCCAACATAATCAGCAACAACGACTACCTCAGAGGAACGCTTGACGTGGATGCCCTAATGTCAACGAAAGTGTTGCGTGGAACTGTTAGCGGAGACATAGCGAAGATAAACTTCCAGCGTCTTAGAGTGACAAAACTTCCGCTTACGATGGGACTTTGCTCACACATCGACATCGACTATGACTTCCATGACAACCTACAAGTGAAAGGGCTTATCAGCGATATTTCAATCGTTGATACGTCAAAAGTATTCCGTCCAGACGACATCGTGCTCAACATTCTCTCCACTCGTGACACCACTCACGCTGTAATAGATTGTGGCGACCTCTACGGACGACTTGAAGCTCGCGGCGGATACAACACACTTCTCAAGAATGTTGATAATCTACAGAAAATCATTCTCGGCGACCTGAAGCGTCAGACAATTGACATTGAACGCATTTGGGCAGCACTTCCTCTTGCAAAGCTTGACCTTAAAGCTGGTCGTGAGAATCCGCTGAGTCGTTTCGTGAAATATAATGGATTGAACTTCCAAGATGCGGAGATACATCTTACCTCAACCCCACTCTATGGCGTAAACGGCAACTTGAACCTATGTGAAGTGACGGTTGACTCAATCCTTCTTGACACTTTGCGCCTGAACCTTGTCAGCGACGAGACAAGCTGCGTCTATTCAGGACAGATTCGCAACAGCAAAGAGAACCCACAGTTTGTCTTCAACTCACTCTTCCATGGAAAACTGACCGAACATGGTGGACAGGCAAATGTTTCGCTCTTCGACAACAAGGACAAGCTCGGCATTCAACTTGGCGCTGACGCGCAATTAGTAGATGAGGGCATTCGCATCAAGCTTCTTGACGACGATGATATCATTCTCGGATATCAGAAGTTCAAGGTCAATAGCCAGAACTACATAATTATTGGTGAAAATAATCGTATCTCAGCCGACATGAAGCTTCGTTCGTCAAACGGTAAAGGTATAGGCATTTACACCAATGACAACAATTTGGATGCGGTACAGGACATCACTCTTTCTGTTGCAAAGATTGACCTTAAGGAAATTCTCTCGCCAATTCCTTTCGCTCCGGATGTCCGCGGTGTACTTGAAGGTGACTTCCACTACGTTCAGGACGACAATACGTTCTCCGTTTCATCTTCATCAGGCATCGACAAGTTGAACTACGCAGGACTTGAAATCGGTAACGTATCGTCCGATTTCGTTTATATGCCTGAGGAAGATGGTGGCCATCACATAGACGGCATTCTCTTCATGGACGACAAGGAGATTGCAAATGTTGTCGGCTCGTACAATCCTGCTGGTGAGGGTGTGATAGATGCTGCGGTAGAACTCAAGGAAATGCCTATGCACATCGCTAACGGATTCATTCCGAACCAATTGTTCGGCCTTAAAGGTAAAGGCGATGGCGAACTTGACATAACAGGAACACTCGCCAAACCACACGTAAATGGCGAAATATTCCTTGACTCTTGCCACCTCTACTCTACTCCATACGGCATAGACATGCGTTTCTCTAACGACCCTGTTCGCATAGAAGACAGTCGTCTCCTACTGGAGAACTTTGAAATGTATGCTAACAATGACAATCCGCTAAACATTGCCGGCTACATTGACTTTGCAAACATATCAAAGATGTACATGGACGTACGCATGAAAGCAGAAAACTATGGCATAATCGATGCCAAAGAAAACCCTCGCTCGGAAGCTTACGGCAAGGCATTTGTTGACTTTATCGGAACGATGAAGGGATACATGAACAATCTGCAAATGAAGGGTAAGCTGGATATTCTGCCAAGTACAAATGTGGCTTATATCCTACGCGACTCTCCTCTTACTACGGACAATCAACTGGACGAACTCGTGAAGTTCGTTAATAAGGCAGACACCACGGCTGAAAACTACGTAGCAAAACCTGACCTCTACGGCTTCAATATGGACATGAATATAAACATCATTTCCGGCACACATTGCATAGCTTATTTGAACACGGATCATTCTAACTATGTGGACGTGAGCGGAAACGGTCAGCTACGCATGACATACAATCCGACCGATCACATAAAACTAAATGGCAGATACAATCTCGCTGGAGGCGAAATGAAATACTCACTACCTATCATTCCGCTCAAGACGTTCAATATAAAGGACGGTAGCTACGTGGAATTCATGGGCGATATGATGAATCCTCGACTGAATATCACAGCTACAGAGATAAACAAGGCGCAAGTTGACAATGGTTCTTCTGGCGACGCAAGAGCCGTTGAGTTTGAATGTGGCATCGTGATTACAAAGACACTCAAGAACATGGGATTGGAATTCACGCTTGATGCTCCAAGAGATCTAAACATGAAGACGGAACTTGCCACGATGAGCCCTGAAATGCGTGGTAAGCTTGCTGTTACGATGCTTACAACTGGTATGTATCTGGCGGAAGGAAATACAAGTACATTCACAATGAACACAGCCCTCAGCCAATTCCTACAAAGCGAAATAAACAATATTACCGGTAACGCATTGCGAACACTCGACCTCTCAATAGGTTTGGACAATCAGGTGGATAAAGCGGGAAATTTCCATACGGACTACTCCTTCAAGTTTGCTAAACGTTTCTTGAACAACCGACTGAAAGTGTCTATTGGTGGTAAAGTTACTACGGGCGGAAGTATGGACATAAATAGAAATTCGTCTGTCTTTGACAATGTTGAGCTGGAATACCGACTTGATGATGGTGGACAGAAATTCCTAAATCTCTACTATGACAATAACTCCTACGACTGGCTCGACGGAAACACACAGGAGTTTGGTGGCGGTTTCATATGGCGTCGCTCTGTACAGAACTTCAAGGATCTCTTTGATTTCCTCCACAAGAGCAAGAAAGACACCACAGATAGGAACCAAATGCCAATCATCGATCCTGACTCCTTGACCGTAGGTGAACAAAAATAAAGTGGTGTTTCCATTGAGTCCTCTGGGTCCCCTGAGGGCAGGACACATCCATAAAGCAAAGCCTTTTTGGTTTACAACTATTGTATCCCGCGAGTCATGAAGAGTATTTCAGGAAGGCAAATTATTTTTCTCCCTGAGTTTTGGGTCATTTTCTTATAAGAAAAATTTTGTTTTCTTATAAGAAAAAATATTTTTTCTAGTAAGAAGATTGGTCATAAGCCTTAGGATTATGAAATGCATCCCTTGGGATTATGAATCGTTAGCCTTGGGATTATGATAACTCTCCTTTGGAATTATTAAAACTCTCCTTTGGAATTATGGATCGTAAAACTTTGGGATTATGAGTCTCATAAGTTTACAAACAAAATATAGGGCGAAGATTTCAGAGCCGTTTCATTTTAAACCGAAAAGGTTTCTGCGGCTCGGAAATCCTCGCCCTACTCTATTGTTTAGGGAGAGTATGAACGTGGATTAGAACTTGAAGTAGTTCTTTGCGTTGTTGTAAGAGATATCCTCAACCATGCGAGAGAGGTTCTCCATGTCGTAAGGAATAAGTCCGTTCTCTACGTCTGTACCGAGAATGTTACAGAGGAGACGACGGAAGTACTCGTGGCGTGGGTAAGAGAGGAATGAACGTGAGTCAGTCAACATACCTACGAAGCGAGAGAGGAGTCCGAGAACTGAGAGTGCATCCATCTGACGACGCATACCGTCGAGCTGATCGTTGAACCACCAACCTGAACCGAACTGAATCTTGCCTGGGCAAGAACCGTCCTGGAAGTTACCGAGCATAGTAGCGATAACCTCGTTTGCACATGGGTTTAGTGTATAGAGGATAGTCTTTGTGAGTTTGCCTTCCATGTTGAGTTCGTTGAGGAAGTTGCTCATAGCCTTTGCAGTAGTGAACTCGCCGATAGAGTCGAAACCAGTGTCAGGACCAAGGATGTTGAACATCTTTGTGTTATTGTCGCGGATAGCGCCATAGTGGTACTGCTGTGTCCATCCTGCGTCGTAGTCCTGCTCTGCAAAAATCTTGAGCATAGCATGCTTGAACTGACGGATTTCAACCTTTGAAAGTTCCTGCTCGCGCATAGACTTCTCGAAGATTGTTTCAATCTGAGAATCTGTGTATGGCTCATCGTAGAATTCCTCGATACCATGGTCAGAAAGGCGGCAGCCATTCTCGTGGAAGAAGTCATGACGCTTCTGGATAGCATCGATGAAACTCTGGAACTTAGAGATTGTCACGCCAGAAACTTCCTCAAGCTGATGAACATAAGCGGCAAAGTTCTTTGTGTTGTCAACAGCCATTGCCTTGTCAGGACGCCAAGCTGGAATCATGCGGATCTCGAAGTTGCTTTCGATAGTCTGCTTATGATAACGGAGGTCGTCGATTGGATCGTCTGTTGTACAAACGAGTTCCACATTATAACGACGCATGAAGCCGCGAGCTGTGTAAGAAGGATCGTTCTGAAGCTTATCGTTACACTCATCGAAGATTTCGCGTGCTGTCTTTGGAGAGAGGAGCTTATCAATGCCGAACGCAGTCTTGAGTTCAAGGTGTGTCCAATGATAGAGAGGGTTGCGATAAGTATAAGGAACAGTCTCTGCCCACTTCTCAAACTTCTCCCAATCGGTTGTATCCTTGCCAGTACAGAAACGCTCGCCAACGCCGTTTGTACGCATAGCACGCCACTTGTAGTGGTCGCGGCCAAGCCAGAGTTCTGTGATAGACTTAAACTTGTGGCCGTTGGCTACCATTGCAGGGATAAGGTGGCAATGGTAGTCGATGATAGGCATCTTAGCCGCATGTTGATGGTAAAGTTCCTGCGCTACCTCATTAGGAAGGAGGAAATTCTCATCCATAAATTTCTTCATATTGTTAGCTTTTTTAATAGGTTATATTCTATTCTTTTTAATTGATTTTATGACAATAACTTTAATGTTTTTCTGCAAACTATGGATTGCAATATTAAGGTTATTGCTGCAAAGTTAATAAATATTTTGACAAATAAGCAGGTAAATGGCAAATAAATTCTACCTTTGCAGCTATAAAATTGATTAATAAATGGGAAATCAGCAAAATAACATATTCAGCAAGCGCGTTCTACTCATTTATACTGGCGGAACGATAGGTATGGACGAGAACCCGAAAACGGGTGCTTTGGAGCCTTTGGATTTTGAACATCTGAAGGAATGCGTACCGGAATTCAAGCGGTTGAGCATTGAAGTGGAAACCTATCAATTCGCACCACCCATTGACTCAAGTGACATGCAACCGGAGAAATGGGTGCAAATTGTTGAAGTTATAGAGAGAAACTATGATGATTACTGCGGTTTTGTTATTCTTCATGGAACAGACACCATGGCATATACAGCTTCAGCCCTATCGTTCATGATAGAGAACTTGACAAAGCCTGTCGTTCTAACTGGAAGCCAGTTGCCGATTGGAAAACTTCGTACCGACGGAAAGGAAAACCTGATAACGAGCATAGAAGTAGCAGCTGCATACAATGACGGAAAACCTATTGTACCAGAAGTGTGTATCTATTTCAGTGGAAAACTACTCCGAGGCAATCGTGCTACGAAGATCAACGCAGAGGGGTTTGCAGCCTTCGACTCTTTCAACTATCCTCATCTTGGCGATGCAGGTATAAACATTTGCTATCACGTACAGAACATACTAAAGCCAAACTTCAACAAACCTGTGGTTTTCCATAAGAAAACTGATCCGAACGTGATTGTATTCTCACTTTTCCCAGGCGTTCAGCCAAATATTATAAGTCATGTAACAGATGCACCGGAACTGCGTTCCATGGTAATGCGTACTTACGGAAGCGGTAATGCTCCACAACAAACATGGATGATTAATCTGCTGAAGAAAGCCACAAATTCCGGTATCAACATTGTAAACATAAGCCAATGTCTTGCAGGTTCGGTCGAAATGTCGCGTTATGGTACTGGTTACCATCTCTCGGAATCAGGCGTTATCAGCGGACAAGATGCCACGGTAGAAGCTACAGTAACGAAACTGATGGTGCTTCAGGGTATGTATGCTGACCAAGAAAAGGTAAGAGCAAAGATGCTAACTGCTCTCGTAGGAGAAATGTCCGTAAAGTAATCTAAACTGTAAAGATAATAATGATTACAAACGAACATTAAGACCTGCTGTCAAGCTACCCTTGGAGTTGAGAGGGATAAACTCCTTGCTGAATTTTCCAACTACATAATCCATTCCGAAGAAGAAGTTAAATGTCTTTGGATGGAAATCCATCATCCAACCGAAACCTCCGCCAAACGTTCCGTAGCTGAGATTCATACTCATGCTAAAGAACGAACTTGAACGCCAGTTCATGTATCCTCTGACCTCTGTCCATGAATAATCACCGCGAAGACGACTACTGCTGAGAACAGCGAAGTCAAGGTATTCATTTGTCGGATTCGTGAATTTAGCGCCTGCATTGAATGTTGCGCCAATACCTGTTACGCGAGAACCTAGGTCGCCATTATCGCTGAGATTCAAGAAATCAGATAGTTGGTCACCATAGTTATTCTTCTGATCTTTCATGCTGTTAGGAAGATCTGCACGTGAAGCAATGTCGTGGAAACCGTTAAATTCAAACGTCTTCTCACGATTTATTGCCTGCTTATCATTATTCCAAGCTATGAAGCCAAGATCAAGGATAGAGGCACTGAGTTCCCAACTCTTGTTAGGTTTCCACTCTACGCCTAAATCAGCACTGAAGCCATAGCCATTGATGCCGACACCTTTAAGCTTTATCTTGTTGATTCTTTCGTATGTACCTGGGCGATAGTGATAGTTCTTTTTCTCGCTTTCAAACTCAAGTTCCTTCATGGAAGCGTCTAGCTTTGCATCACCAGATATTGTCCATTTTTCGTTTTTTGAGAAATCAGCTTTAATGTCATTCATGTTGAGAGAAATATCCTCAATGCCGAGAAGGATTTTTGCCTTTGCTCCAACGCGAAGTTTCTCGTTGATATTACGCGAATGACCAATCGCAACTTCTGCAAATGACTGCACATTTGCATTGATATCTCCAATTTCGTATGATTCATTTCTTACAGTACGTGCAAACTCGAACAACTCGTATGGAGCAGATAATCCTACTTGTCCTCGGGCATTAACCTCTATTGTATTATATCCGTTCCATCCTCTGAAACCAACGGAAGCAAGAGTTGCGCGAAGTTCTGTTATAATACGATTGTCTCCCTTATTGAATCCCTTCATAACCTCTTCTGTTGAAAGGTAAGGGCTCATGAATGTACACAGTGCATTGCCACCACGAGGATTTCTTGGAAAAATGTTCTCATATCCAACGTTACCGCGCATATTGGCAGAAATATTACCAATACCAGGAACGCTTATATAAGTAGTAGAATCGTTGTCCAAGGCAGGATTCATCTCATGACGATAGAGATAGCCATCAAGGAAGTATGCGGAATTAATATTCTGAGCAATAGAACTAAAGCTATTTGCAATAAGAATGGCAGTTAATATGATGTATTTTTTCATGGTTCGTTCCTCCTGTTAATCTTAGTTGGCATTATAGAAAATCTTTCCCTTCAAATTGATTTTCACATCCTTGAATTCAAAATACTGGTGAGCACCATTGAGGACAACTCCTGTTACAGGGCTAAAATCTTCAGCTTTTGCACTTCCTGAAATGGAAATCTTTATACCGTTGACCTTCTTAAGTACATCGGCTACTTCATCATCCACAACGATCTTCAGTTCTCCCGAAGAAGGTGTCTTGCCATCAACGGAAGCTGGTATTAGAGCTTCGTCTGATTTGATGTTTATGCCACTTAGAACCTTTCCCGACTTATCTGTAAGGTTTGCCCTTGCGGAAATGTAAAGAGGAATAGTACTAATCGCTTTTGCCGTAATGGTGATTCTTGAATCCTTGCCAAGTTCCAGGCGGTCTAGCCCTGCAGACCAACCGTCGAATGTCTTTTCTGACACAAGAACAGCCTCCTCACCAAAAGCAACATTCGCACTAATTTTATATGATGAAGAAATGCTATACTCCTTGCCAAGTTCCAGGTGGGTAGTAACGGTATTGTCTGCATGTCCCTTTCCAATAAAATCAATTACGTCAGGAACTGGTTTCATAATCTCGGAGATATCAGGCACTTCTACACACTGATACTTAAGCTTCAGTTCTGTAGTTGCTTTACGACATAAGCAGATTTGCGTTGTTCCGTTGGCTTTTACCTTAAACTCTGGCACTTCAACAGTAGCTACAGTTTTATTCTGTTTGACAGCTTTAATCGTTCCGTCAACATAACCATCTATAGGAAGATCGCTGTCTATTGTAAGATAAATAAATATGTTGTCCAAATCAGCTACCACATTATTATTTGTAAGAAAACTTGGAAGTCCTGTATTATTCAGTTTTCCAATGTTGACGGCATTCAGATTTGGAGAGAAACGACCAACAGCACTCTTTACAACAACATCAGACAACACTAATTCCGACTTAATCTGCTTGCCTGTTACGAGGTTGATTTTATC
This sequence comes from Prevotella sp., assembly GCA_045597565.1. GTDB lineage: Bacteria > Bacteroidota > Bacteroidia > Bacteroidales > Bacteroidaceae > Prevotella. Next base: position 18,233 of record JAZLKJ010000005.1, read on the forward strand.
CATGTTTGGATTTGAAGCGAGTATCTCTGCCATAACATCGGCTGTAACGGTTATTTTCTTTCCATCCCATACCACGCTACCATTATTGCAACCATTACCTGTGCAGTCAATGGAAGTAACATCCATGCTGAGTGACAATGACTCGTCAGCAGGAATGTTTTTTATTGTCACAACACCATCTACAATCTTAGCTTCACCTGAAGTGGAGGAAACATTACTATAGTTCATGAAGTTAGGTAGAGATATCTTCATATAATCTATTGTAGAAACAACTTTGTTGAAATCTGTTGGTAAATAGACTTTCAATTTCAGGTTACCTTCTATTTCCACCTTTTCTAATGCATCGACATCAGCAGGAAGTGTTGTACTATAGGTAAAATCCTGAATCTTTCCTTCTGCAAATATGCCCTTACTTGAGTTTTCCTTCTTCATAGGACTACTTGCACTTGTACTTGGTACCATGATATCCAATTTATAGCCATTACCTATTCTCTTTGTAAGTGTAAACGGCTTTACCATACAATTGGTTGTAGCGATATCCTTACCTATACGCTCAAACACATAGTTACTATCTGCATCATACGTAATGGTACCATCGGCAGATTTTAGTTCAAGAATATCTGAAAGGAAAATTTTTTCCGTTGAGATTTGCGGAATATCCAAACTGTCAGCATTAAGGCCAATTGTTGCATCTAAGCTACTTAAACTGTAGTTTGAATCCATACTGCATGACATCATTAATAATAATAAAGTCAATGATGATAAGAAAAAGGAGTTTTTCATTATTTAGATTAATAATTGTTTGTTCAAACTTTAATAAACAAGTTCTATAAATTCGTTAAAGTGCGGCAAAGTTACAAAATCGAATGAGATACAGCAAGTAAATTGGATTTTTTTTTCAAAAACTGTACAATTTTATCTCAAATAACAAACAAAAGCAAACTATTTTCGCAATTGTCACAAATTAATTGTAACTTTGCGCACGCTATTATTACTCAATAAAAAATGGAAAAGATACAGAAAATACTGAAAGTTCTACTGCCTCTGGTTCTTGGGGGCAGCATTCTCTATTGGATGTATCGAAACACAGACATTGAGAGCATGAAACGCTTGTTTCTTGACGAAATGAACTGGTGGTGGATGATTCTTTCATTTCCATTCGGCATTCTTGCGCAAATGTTTCGTGGTTGGCGTTGGAAACAAACGCTTAAGCCTATGCATGAAGATCCACGTTCTTCGATAGCTGTCAATTCCATATTTCTTTCTTACGCTGCCTCACTTATCATACCACGCATTGGAGAGTTTACTCGCTGTGGAGTCTTAAAACGATACGATGGTATTTCGTTCACTAAATCACTTGGCACAGTTGTTACGGAGCGCGCTGTTGATACGCTCATCATGGGCATAATGACAGTCATTATTCTACTTTCGCAAATGCCCATATTTGCGTCATTCTTCATGAAGACTGGAACAAAACTGGATTCCCTCCTCACGATGTTCTCTACAACAGGTTGGATTGTTACTATTATTTGCGGTGTTGCGGCTTTGTTAGGGCTTTGGGTATTTCGCAAGAAGTTGCTCTTATACGACAGAGTAAAATCATCTGTTGACGGCATTCTTGAAGGTGTCATGTCCCTTAAGAAAGTAAAGAACGTACCGCTGTTCATATTCTATAGCCTTGGTATCTGGTTATGCTATTTTCTACACTACTACCTTACCTTCTTCTGTTTTGATTTCACGACAGAACTTGGTATGGATGCAGCGCTCGTCACTTTCATCGTAGGCACAATAGCAGTAATAGTGCCAACTCCAAACGGTGCTGGCCCTTGGCACTTTGCCGTTAAGACAATGCTCGTACTCTATGGTGTAGCAGAAGCAAATGCCCTTGGGTTCGTCCTCGTAGTTCATACGGTACAAACCATGCTCGTCGTTGCATTAGGCATCTACGCCTTAGCTAACCTTAATTTCACTAAAACTATCGCAAAAGTAAAGTCTAAATCTTAGTACCCCACGCCAATCAACGCGGTTCATAATAAAACTTAAAAACCTTAAATATGGAAAACCTTAATCCTAAATGCGTCTTCAAGAACTTCAAGGCGCTCACACAAGTACCAAGACCTTCTGGTCATTTAGAGAAAATCCAGCAGTATCTTCTTGAATTCGGAAAGAACTGCGGCGTAGAAACTTTCCTTGATCCTGCAGGCAATGTCGTTATGCGCAAGCCTGCTACTCCTGGAATGGAAGACCGTCAGGGTGTTATCCTTCAGGCTCACATGGACATGGTGCCACAGAAGGAAAGCTCTTCAAACCATAATTTCGAAACAGATCCTATCGAAGCTCGCATCTGCGACGACGGTTGGATTCGCGCTAACAACACTACCCTCGGCTCTGACGACGGTATCGGCGTTGCTGCTATCATGGCTATCATGGAGTCTAAGGACTTGAAGCACGGTCCTGTGGAAGGTCTTATCACAGCTGATGAGGAGACTGGTCTCTACGGCGCAGAGAATCTTCCAGCTGGTCAGATGCAGGGAAAGATTCTTCTCAATCTTGACACAGAGGACTGGGGCGAACTCATCATCGGTTCTGCCGGAGGTATGGACGTTACTGCCACTCTCGATTATAAGGAGGAAGAAACGTCTGCTGATGACGTAGCCGTAAAGATTACTATCGCAGGTCTTCTTGGCGGCCACTCTGGCATTCAGATTCCTCTAGGTCGTGGTAACGCAAACAAGATGATGGTTCGCATTCTTCGTGAGGCTATCGCAGACGATGACGCTCGTCTCGTTTCTTGGCACGGCGGAAACATGCGCAACGCTATCCCTCGCGAATCTTCAGTTGTAGTTACTCTTCCAAAGGAGAATCTCGACGACATCAAGGATCTCTGCGCTACTTACGCAGAGACTTTCAACGAGGAATACAAGTACATAGAGACTGAGGAAATCAAGGTCTCTGTTGAAGAAGTTGCTCTTCCTGCTATGCAGACTCCAGAGCAGATTCAGGACAACCTTGTTGATGCCATCTACGCTTGCCACGACGGTGTTTGGCGTTACATCCCAAGTATGCCGGAGAAGGTTGAGACTTCTTCTAACCTCGCTATCATCGATATTGAAGGCGGCAAGGCTATGGTTGCGATTCTCGCTCGCTCTTCTTCTGACACAAAGAAGGATGAACTCTGTACATCACTCGAAAGCTGCTTCTCTATGGCAGGCATGAAGGTTGCGCTTACAGGCGGCTACAGTGGTTGGAATCCTAACCCAGAGAGCCCTGTACTGAAGGCTATGGTTGAGCAGTATAAGAAGCTCTTCGGCGAAGAACCAATCGTAAGCGTCGTTCACGCAGGTCTTGAGTGCTCTATCATCATGGCGAAGTATCCGGGCATGGATGTAGTTTCTTTCGGGCCTACTCTCCAGTACCCTCACACACCATCAGAGCAGCTAAAGATTGATACCGTAGAGCCTTTCTGGAATCTCATCGTTGCTACTCTCGAAAACGCTCCTAAGAAATAGCCACAGTTCCCAGCGGTTCTCCGCTGAGAACAATCGCCACAGTTCCCGGCAGTTCAGCTGCCGGGCTCATACTCTCCCTACAATGAACTACCTCTCAGAAGACGACAACCGTCTTGTCTCACAATATATCTCTAAAGCGGAGGAGGAAGGCAAGATAAAGCCTGACTGGCTCGGCAGAAACCCAATAGAGAGTTGCCATCGCGTTTGCAAGATAGCGAAGGAAGAACTCGGATTGGGCAGAAACTCCGTTGTTGCCATTCTCCTCTCGCCTTGTTTCTCTGATGCCAACGACGAAGGATTGGAGAAGGTTCGCAAGGATTTCGGCGAAGCTTCTTACATCATCCTTGTCAGCTATCTGAAGATCAGGGCGATGTACACAAAGAAAACGCAGGTCATCGGAAACGACAATTTCCGAAATCTCCTCATGTCTCTTTGCGAAGACATCCGCGTCATCCTTATTGTGATAGCCGAAACGGTAGCCTTCCTTCGTGGTGTGCCGGAGCTCGATCGTGTGCCTACGGAAACCATCCAGGACTCTGCCCTACTCTATGCTCCTCTTGCCCATAAGCTCGGACTCTATCAGATAAAGAGCGAGATAGAAGACCTCTCGCTCAAATACCTTGAACACGATGCTTATTACCATATAAAGGAGAAGCTCAACGCAACGAAGGAATCACGAGACAAATACATTGAGGAATTCATTGCGCCTATTTCAAAGCTGCTTACGGATGCGGGATTGAAGTTCCACATCAAGGGACGCACAAAGTCAATCCATTCCATCTGGCAGAAGATGAAGAAGCAGAACTGTCCTTTCGAGGGCGTTTACGACCTCTTCGCCATCCGTATCATCCTTGACTCCCCACTGGATCAGGAGAAGGTACAATGCTGGCAAAGCTTTGCGCTTATTACTAATATGTACCAGTCTAACCCGAAGCGAATGCGCGACTGGCTCAGCGTACCAAAGTCTAACGGCTACGAATGCCTCCACATTACAGTTCTTGGACCGCAGCAGAAGTGGGTTGAGGTGCAGATTCGCACAGAGCGCATGGACGAGATTGCTGAGCGAGGTCTTGCTGCCCATTGGCGCTATAAGGGCATCAAGGGCGAAGGTGGCATAGACCAATGGCTCGGACAAGTGCGACAAGCTCTTGAGACTGCAGACAACATCGACATCTACGACAACTTCTCCACAGGAACATACGAGAAGGAAGTCTTCGTCTTCACTCCGAAAGGCGAACTGAAAAAGTTCCCTAAAGGTGCTACCGTTCTTGACTTTGCGTATTCCATCCACTCAAAAGTGGGCAACTCATGCACAGGTGCTAAGATTAATGGCAAGGCAGTTCCTTTCCGCTACGAGCTGCAGAGCGGCGACAATGTAGAGATTAACACTTCGTCGCAGCAGAAGCCAAAGCAAGACTGGCTCAACATGGTGGTTACCGGTCGTGCTCGCACCAAGATAAAGCTCGCCCTGAAGGAGACGCAGATTAAGGACGGACTCTATGCTAAGGAGATGCTTGAGCGCCGACTCAAAAACCGCAAGATAGAACTCTCCGAACAGACCATCTCCCGACTGCTGAAGAAGCTCGGCTACAAGGAGACGGCAGATTTCTATCGCGATGTAGCAAACGCATCGCTCGACATCTCGCATGTCATAGAAAAATACATCGAAGCAAAGAACGAAGAAGAGGGTATCCACACAACTGACAGCTCTCAGCAGAACGACGAGCAGCGTAGCGCCGAGAACTTCGTCATGGATAGCAACGCCGTGAACAGCGCCATGAAGTCGCACTTTGCTGCTCAGGGCGAGGATGTACTCGTCATAGACCAGAACCTCAAAGGCGTGGACTATACTCTTGCCCGCTGTTGTAGTCCTATATATGGCGATGATGTCTTCGGCTTCATCACCATCAACGACGGCATAAAAATCCACCGCTGCGACTGTCCTAACGCAAAAGATATGCACACCCGCTACGGCTACCGAATAGTGAAAGCCGTATGGAGCGGCAAGGGTACGGCTCAGTACGACATCACGCTCCGCATAATCGGAAACGACGACATCGGCATCGTCTCAAACATTTCCAATGTGATAAGCAAGGAGGAGAACATCCTCATGCGATCAATCAACATCAATTCTCACGATGGTCTCTTCTCTGGACAGATTACAATCTCCGTTGAAGGGCAGCAGCGCCTCAACCTTCTGATGAAGAAACTGCAGCAAGTCAAGGGCGTAAAGCAAGTAACCCGTCTCTAACCACCATTCCCGGCGCATCTAGGCTGGGCTAAATAGCCACCCTTCCCAGCGAATCGCTGGACCCCTAACCCCATTTACCAACTATGACAAAACTTTTCCTTTCCCTCATTCTCTCCCTCGCGTCGCTAACCACATTCGCAGCTGACGCTCTCCCTCTCCGCCTTCTCAACCATTGGGACAACCTTGATGGCACAGTAGAGCGCGGCTATGCAGGCAGAAGTATCTTCTGGAACAACGCCATGAACTACGACTACGCGAAGTATGCCCGCGAGCTCCAGTCAGAAGGAATCAACGGCACAGTTCTCAACAACGTAAATGCTTCGCCAAAGATGCTCTCTACAGAGTATCTCGACTCAGTAAAAGTCTTTGCCGACATCTTCCGTCCTTATGGCGTGAAGGTCTATCTCTCCGTAAACTTCGCAACTCCGCAGGTTATCGGCGGCCTCAAGACAGCCGATCCTCTCGACAAGAATGTTGTGAAGTGGTGGAAGAACAAGGCAAAGGAGATATACAAGAAGATTCCAGACTTCGGAGGTTTCCTCGTAAAGGCAAACTCTGAGGGGCAGCCTGGACCTATGGACTTCGGTCGCACTCATGCCGATGGCGCAAACATGCTCGCAGACGCTCTCAAGCCTTATAAGGGAATCGTCATGTGGCGTGCCTTCGTATATAGCCAGAACGACCCAGACCGTGCTAAGCAGGCTTACATAGAGTTCAAGGATCTCGACGGACAGTTCCGCGACAACGTCATCATTCAGATTAAGAATGGTCCTATCGACTTCCAGCCACGCGAGCCAATTTCCCCACTCTTCTACGCTATGCCAAAGACAAAGGTCATGGCTGAGTTCCAGATTACTCAGGAGTATCTCGGTCACGCAAACCACGTCAACTACCTTGCTCCTATGTGGAAGGAGATGCTCGACGATATGTACCGCTACGGAAAGGACATAAACTATGTTGGAGCAGCCGGCGTGTCAAACCGTGGTAACGACCCTAAGGCAAACCATATCGTGGCAGACCTCAACGAATATGCCTTCGGTAAGCTTGCTGCGGATCCGAAAGCCGACGTTCGACAGATTGTCAACAACTGGATGCAGAACCGCTTCGGCTACAGCGGACCAGAGACAAAGGAGTTTGTTGATATGCTCATGATGTCACGCGAGGCAACCGTAAACTTCATGATGCCGCTCGGACTTCACCACCTCTTCGCTTGGGGACACCACTATGGTCCTGAGCCTTGGTGCAAGATTGAGGGCGGTCGTCCAGACTGGATGCCTTCCTACTATCATCGTGCCGACGCAGAAGGACTTGGTTTCAACCGCTCTTCTACAGGCTCTAATGCTACTGCACAGTATCCAGAGGCATTCGGAAAGCTACTCGACTCTCGCCAGACATGTCCTGACGAACTCGTGCTCTGGTTCCATCATGTAGGTTGGAACGACAATCTCCATAGCGGTCGCACACTCTGGAACGAACTCTGCTATCGCTATCAGCATGGCGTTGATATGGTTCGCCAGATGCAGGTTAAGTGGGCAGCCTTCCAGGACATGGCTCTCATGGCTGAGTCTGCTGGCTACATTCCTCAGGGCACATACGGAGACATTAAGAACCGCCTTGCCATTGAGGAGCACGATGCCATCTGGTGGCGCGACGCTTGCGTGCAGTATTTCCAGACATTCTCTAAGCAGCCTATTCCTGCTTATTGCGAGAAGCCACAGCGTAGTCTCGACGAGCTTAAGAAGTTCAAACTCAACATAGACAACTACACTAACGCTATGCCGTATTAATATTAGAAGAAAATGGAAGTTTAGTTATTGCTGTTTAAAAGAAAAATATTAGATTTCCACCCTGAATTCACAAACAAAGATTATAAATATGAAGAAACTACTAATTGCAGCATTTACACTATTTGCTATGACAACTACCACAAATGCGCAGAAATCGGGCTTGGCTATTGAGAATATCAATCGCTCTGTCCGTCCTCAAGACAACTTCGACCAGTTTGCCAACGGCATCTGGAAGAAGAACAACCCATGTCCACCTGCCTACTCTCGCTACACTATGTTCGACGTTCTTCGCGACAACAATGACAAGAAGAACACAGAGCTTATGAACGAACTTCTTATCAAGAGCTTCGCTTTCGGCACTAACGAGCAGAAAATCTCCGACTACTACAAACTCTCTATGGACTCTGTTCGTCGTAATGCAGAAGGCACAAAGCCTGTTCAGCCGCTCATCAAGGAGATTGAAGCAGCAAAGACCGTTGACGAACTGAAAGCATTCTGGGATAAGCATCCTTTCCTCAGCTTCGGTACACTCTACGGAGGCGGTTTCGGTGCAGACTCAAAGAACTCTGAGTGGAACATTTTCCACGCTTCCGGTGCAGGTCTTTCTCTCGGTCAGAAGGAGTATTACACTGAGCAGACAAAGGAGGCTAAGGACATTCGCGCTAAGTTCAAGAAGCACATGGAGCGAATGTATAAGATCTATGGCATCAAGAATGGCAAGAAGAAGGCTCAGCTCGTCTATGATCTTGAGATGCTCATTGCCGATCATTCAATGACTCAGACTGAGCGTCGCGACGTAGAAAAGCTCTACAACAAGATGACAATGAAGGAGTTCCACGAGAAGTGGCCTAATGTTGACATCACTGCAAGCATGAAGCGCCTCGGCGTTTCTGACGATTGCATGAAAGAAGTCATCGTTGGCAACCTCCGCTACTTCGACTGGATTAACACTTACGAGCCAACAATCTCTCTCGAACTTCTACGCGCTTACATGGAGTGGGACCTTATTTCTGGTACAGCCTCTATGCTCAGCGATGAGGTTTCAGAGGCAAACTTCGACTTCTTCGGTAAGGTTCTTGAAGGCAAGTCTGAACAGAAGCCTCGCTGGCAGCGTTGTCTTGCTCAGGTGAACGGTGCTTTCGGCGAGCAGATTGGTAAGATGTATGTAGAGCGTTACTTCCCAGAGAGCAGCAAGAAGCGCATGGAGCAGCTTGTAAGCAATCTGCAGAAGGCTCTCGGCATCCGCATCATCGACCAGGACTGGATGTCTTCTACAACAAAATATGCCGCTATCCAGAAACTCTCTACTTTCCGCGTAAAGATTGGCTATCCTGATAAATGGGAGGATATTTCTGAGATTACTATCGACCCAAAGAAGTCGTTTATCGAGAATGCTCAGGCTGTTCGCGAATATAAGACAAAGGATCATCTCCGTCGCACTGCAGGCAAGAAGGTTGACCCAACAGAGTGGCACATGACTCCTCAGACCGTCAATGCTTACTACAACCCAACAACCAACGAGATTTGCTTCCCTGCAGGTATTCTCCAGCCACCTTACTTCAACCCAGAGGCTGACGATGCTGCAAACTATGGAGCAATCGGAGTAGTTATCGGTCATGAGATGACTCACGGCTTCGATGACAAGGGTTCGCTCTACGACAAGAACGGTAACATGAGCGCTTGGTGGCAGCAAGCCGACCGCGATGCTTTCCAGAAGAAGGCTAATTTCTATGCAAGCTACTTTGATACTGTTGACGTGCTCCCAGGACTTAAGAGCAACGGCAAGATGACCAATGGCGAGAACCTCGCTGACCACGGCGGTCTCATGGTTGCAATGGAGGCACTCAACATCGCTATGAAGGACGCTCCACTCACTGAGGCTGACGGCTTCACACCTATGCAGCGCTTCTTCCTCTCTTACGCTGGTGTATGGGCAGGCAACTGGACAGAGCAGGGCTTGAAGTATCTTCAGAAGAACGACGTTCACTCTATCGGTTTTATACGCGTGAACGAAGCTCTTAAGCACATCGATGAATTCTACAAAGCATTTGACGTAAAGGAAGGTGACGGCATGTACATCGCTCCTGAAAAGCGTCTCAAGCTTTGGTAATAACTGTAAAAAAGCTTTATAATAGTTCTCGCAGGATATTAGCATTACAATGACAAACGATTATTCTTTGCCTGACGGTCAATGTCTGCAACAGGCTTACTCCAATCAATGTCAGAAGAAGATGTCTTGTAGAGATATATCTTGAATAAAATATAGGTTTTAATCATTAAACTATTTGCTTTTATACAAAAATGGGCGTGTCTGATTTGACACGTCCATTTTTGTATGATAGGGAGATTTATTATCCTTCCTTCCTTACTTATTCTTTTGAAAATCGTCCTTGCCCAACCTGATATGTTTATGATGATTGTGGTCTTCGGTGGCTCGTCCTTGTGAAAAATTTTTGAACTCGCAAGAAAATGACTCATAGATCAAATATGTTGATTTCAAATAATTAAGGTTTGGGACGGCTCGAAGAATCCTCGCCCTACAGCACGGCCGTTTTGGCTGTGAGTTTCGAGTTATTTCTAAGTGAGAAACGAAGTAAAAGCCATAGGGAGACGATTGGTTTTGCTGTGAGTTTTGTTAAAGATGGGTAATTCTGGCGCTTTTACTTTTTCAGGTGGCAGTTTCTTCTGATTGAGAGAAATCCTTACAAAAGGAAAGTGACAATTCGAAAGTGGAAAGCGAACGGACAGACGGACAAGTATTAGGAAACTATTCCACGATTTCGCCAAGGAGGGTTGCACTTGAAGAACCGATAATCTTTGCCTTGATGTATTCACCGACGTGGTGGTTTCCGCGGTCGAAGACAACTACCTTGTTCTGCTCCGTACGACCGAAAAGCTGCTCGCTGCTGCGCTTGCTTCTGCCCTCTACGAGAATCTGATAGGTTTTTCCGATTTCAGCCTTGTTGCGCTCAGCAGAAATATGAGTCTGGAGAGCAATGAGTTCGTCAAGGCGACGGAGCTTCTCCTTTTCTGCAATATTATCGGGCAGATGCTTTGAGGCGTATGTGCCAGGACGCTCGCTATACTTGAACATGAAAGCTGAGTCGTAGCCCACCTCGCGCATGAGTGAGAGTGTAAGCTGATGGTCTTCCTCAGTCTCATTGTGATAGCCCACGAAGACGTCGGTGGTCAGTCCGCAATCAGGAATGATGCGACGGATGGCTGCCACGCGCTCCAGGTACCACTCGCGAGTGTATTTGCGATTCATAAGTTTCAGGATGTTGTTTGAACCGCTCTGCACTGGAAGGTGAATCTGCTTGCATACGTTCGGCTCTTCGGCTATGACGTGAAGCGTCTCGTCGCTCATGTCCTTTGGATGAGATGTAGTAAAGCGGATGCGCATCTCAGGAACGGCGTGAGCTACTTTTCTGAGCAACTCAGGGAAGGTAATGCCCTCGAAGTTGTATGAATTGACATTCTGACCGAGAAGGGTTACTTCCTTGAAGCCGCGATCGCGAAGGTCAACGCACTCACGGATTATGCTTTCCACCTCGCGAGAGCGCTCACGACCGCGAGTATAAGGTACGATGCAATAGTGGCAAAAGTTGTTGCAGCCGCGCATGATGCTGACGAAACCGCTGAAGTTCTTGCCATGAGTGATACGCTGCGGAACGATGTCCTTGTAAGTCTCAGAGGTAGAGAGATTGATGTTTATAGCCTTCTGTCCAAGTTCGCATTGAGCAATAAGGTCAGGAAGGGAGAGGTAAGAGTCAGGACCTGCCACGAGGTCGGCGTGATGATTGTTGAGAAGGTCTTCCTGCACGCGCTCAGCCATACAGCCAAGCACACCGAGAATCTTCTTCTTGCCCTTCTTGTTAAGGTTGTTCAGCGCATCGAGGCGATGAAGAATCTTCTGCTCTGCATTGTCGCGAACAGAGCATGTATTGAGGAAAACGGCGTCAGCCTCATCGATATTGTCGCAGAGTTCGTAGTCAGCCATCTTCATGACAGAGGCAACAACTTCGCTATCTGCTACGTTCATCTGGCAGCCGTATGTTTCTATAAAGAGTTTTTTCATTAAACGATTAGATGATTTGATGATTCTGTAATTATCCATTATCCATTATAAATTAAACCTACTTCACTCCCTTCATTGAGGTAAGATACGCCTTAGCCGTACCGAAGTTGAGGTTCATGTCAAGGCGTACTGGTACATGGTTGGAATCGTCTGTAACAAAGAATCGGCAGATTTCCTTCCACTTGCCATCCTTTAATATCATGAAGGACATTTCGATGCAGTTGTATTTTTTGTTGTCGTCGCCCTTGACGCTTGTTTTTCCGCGATAGACGAGTTTGCTCTGGTCGTAGCCATCGCCGTCAACGAGTTTGAACTTCTCCTCGTGTCCCTTGCTCCATCCGCTACCGTCGAGGTTGCGCGAACGCAGGAACATGCTCATCATATCGACAACACACTCGCTGAATGACTTTGATGTCTTGAGTAGCTTGCCGTCTTTGTTGAGGAAATGCTGAGTGAGATTCGTGTGACCGCCGGAATAGTTGTACCAAACCTCATCTACGGTGTAGCGCTTGCCCTCTCTTGCTCCCTTGCGGAAATATAGAGGTGTAAGGTCTTGACCGGTATAGCAGAGAAGGGTGTCGCGAAGAAGGAAGAGTTTGTCTGCCTTACTATTGCCTTTAGTTGTGAGACTAGCCTTATAGGCTGACTTGCCCTTGTATGTGGAGTTTGAGACAGACATGGTAGCAGTACCTGCTTTCACCCAAATAAACTGCCAGTTGAAGTAAAGATTGTAGGTAAGAACCTCACCGCCTGTGAACGCGGTGTTCTTCAATGTACATTGAGCATTTGCTGATATTGCCATCATGAGGCAAAAATTGATAAGCAATAGAATTCTTTTCATATTATTGAAATTTATTTTTAATTAAGGTTTTAATGTATGAAAGTATTTATTATGTTATGTAACAACTTATATTTTGCGGTTTTAGGATTATTTATTATTCATTAACGCCTTTTTTCTTTTGGTTCTTCCGTTACAGGAGTACCGTTTGGAAGGAACTTCAATCCCATCTTGCGAGCGCGATCCATGTTGCGGTCGTTGCGCCTCTGCGTCTTCCTCTCGCCTTTCTGCTTGACTATTGCAGCAGGCTTCTGCTTGTCTAGTCGGACGCGCGTAGGATTCCAAGAGATTGTATTGTCCCACTTTTCCTTCACTTCAATCTTATCGTTGTAAAAATAGACGTTTTCCGGCTGCCGCTCTTCTTCGTAAAGACCGGTAGAGAACTTTCCGTCGCCATCGTCATCCACAAGAAGTTTTAGGTAATATGTTCCAGACTTTAGATACTTGAACTCTATCTTGTTATTGTTGGAAATAATCTCCCGGGCAACCTTGTCGGCGCCGGAAAGCAGCTGGACAACAAACTGCTTGCCGCTGATGCCTTCAATATTCACGATGAGCCGGCCGTAGGAATCTGCCTCGCCAACCTTTATATTTGTGGTGAAAGGATTGGAGAGAATGTCGTATATATCGCGAATGGCAAAGGAATCGACTTCAAGTTTGCATTCGTCTTTCTCATGGAAGTCAGTAACTATGTGGTAAAGACGATTTTCTACGCTATCTTTCTCTATGACAAACGATTTGTCTATCCACGCCGAGTCAACTATTTGCCGGATATGGATCTTAGACGTGTCTATGACTGCGAGAGGGGTAGCCGAGAAGAAGGACAGTTTTGTGTCGGGAGTTATCGTGCTTCCGATATTCCACTTCAAATCGAGCGATTTGCGCGGATATTCCGTTTCATACTTGAGACCTTTTTTCTTAGCCTTATCCTGAGTTTTCTGCCATTTCTTGTATTCCTCTTCGAATATCTTTTGACGCTTCTCGAATCCAAGCTTCGGTGTGAACGTGAAGGTGTCAACTTTTTGTACGAGATCGCCCAGAGTGTCTGTATCGAAATAGGAAAGTTCAACGCTCAGGGAGTCGTTGTTTATAAGAAGACTGTCTGAGAGCCAGTAGGTTATGGAGTCTTTTGCAAGATTTGTCTCAACGAGATAGTTTATTCCTTCCTCTGCATCAAAGTTCAATGGACGGAAATTAGGCAGTTCTTCATGACCGTAAGTAAAGAAAACGCCAAGTGTCTCAGGCGACTTTCGCTCCGTCTTGAGCAAATGACGGTCTGTCTGCTTCTCCAGGAACATTCGTAAAACGATGTCGTCTGGCGTGAAATGCGTGTAAGGAACTCTCACCATGTCCTTGATTCGTAACTCGTCGAGCCAGATTGTGTCAAGGCGAGTGTCAGGATAACAGTCGGCTTTGACAATCTGATTGCTGAAAGCCAGCTGTTCAGCCTTCTGCGAGAACTTCAAGTCGCCATCCATGTCCATAAGGGCAAAGATGCGATACGTCTTCTCTCGCGCCACACCTTTTATATTAAAATGTCCAGTATCGTCTGATCGTGATACACGAATCATGGCCTGCGTACGAAAGATTGTGTCGCCCTTAACGGTTGAGAGCGAGTCGGTTTTTCCATTCTCAAAAAGGTCGCTATAGTAAAGTCCTACTAGTGCGCCTTTTATTGGTTCAAGGGTTTCTGCGTCGATTACGCTGCCAGACACTTCCATCGTGTCGATGTGGTCGCCAGTAGAGAACGTGAAAGTGTAGTTGCCCATCGGATTGCTTTCGTTGTTATCGGAAATGCAATCAGAGAAGTCAATGGTGTAAGTCTGACCTGCCTTCAGAGAATCTTTCAGTTCAATGCGAATCCTGTTGCCCTGTAACTTTATCTCCGGCTGCTCAAACTGCGGTGGCGAAACGACGACTTTCTCCTGCGCATTCTCCAGTTTAATGTATTCATTAAAAAGAAGATACACACGATTTCCGTCGAAGTTCACGGCATTCTCCATAGGCGAGGTAGCCACAACATACGGTGGTTCTTCGTCAAACCAACCGCCGTCAGGATTTCCCATTCTCGCGCATGAGGCTATCATTAACGTGAGCATCACGAAGATGAAAGTGAAAAGTGAAAAGTGAAAAGTGAAAAGTTTGACCCTAATAATCATTAAATATATTTTTGTTAATTCTATTTTTATTTTTACAAACAACGTCCAACAATAGACCGAAATTTTAAATAATAAGTTCAACTTTTGCAAGTGCTCAAGTTGCAGGTTTTGAGGTTATTAGGTTGTAAGGTTATGAGGATAATACTTCCATTATCTAAGCTAATATCCTTAAAACTTGAAAGCGAAGCGACCTATAACCTTATAACCTACCAAGTTGAGCACTTACGAAACTTGAGTTATTTATTGTTCATTTGAAGAAGCGAGTCAAGATATTCGCGTGAATTTGAAAGACGAGGTACCTTGTTCTGACCGCCAAGCTTTCCGCGAGACTTCATCCAGTCGTTGAAGATTCCCGGCTTTGCCTTGATTATCTCAAGGTGCTGGAGCGTGATGTCCTTATATCGCTTTGCTTCATAGTCGCTGTTTATCTCCTGGAGACGCTTGTCTAGAAGGTCTGAGAACTGCTGAAGATTGCTCGGTTCTTTTGCGAATTCTATAAGCCATTGGTGACGGCACTTTGCGTTGGCATCCATAAAGACAGGAGCTGCGGTGTATTCAAGCACTTGGGCGCAGGTCTTTTCGCAAGCATATTTCAAGCCTTGCTCGGCATTATCAACAACGAGTTCTTCGCCGAAAGCGTTTATAAAATGCTTTGTTCGACCGGTTATTATGAACTTGTAAGGATTTGTCAGCGTGAACTTCACAGTATCGCCAATCATGTAACGCCACAAGCCGCAAGAGGTGGAAATGAGCATAGCGTAGTTCACTCCCGGCTCAACGCCCCAGAGCGGAACGATTGTCGGGGTCTCCTTGCTGAATTCGCTCATAGGCATAAACTCATAGAAGACGCCGTAATCGAGCATGAGAAGCATAGCAGGGTCTGTCAAATCGCTCTGCAAACCGAAGAAACCTTCCGATGCGTTATACGTCTCCATATAGTGCATGTCGGGCTTTGTGATGAGCTGCTTGTACTGCTCGCGATAAGGCGTGAAGGCTACTCCCCCATGGAAGAACACCTCAAGGTTTGGCCATACCTCTTCAAGATGAGTCTTGCCGGTCTTTTCCATTATGACGGTAAGCACGGAAAGCATCCAAGATGGCACGCCAGAGAGGTTTGTGACGTTCTTCGTCATGGTCTCGGCAGCTATCACCTGACGCTTCACTTCAAAGTCAGAAATGAGCGCAGTCTTCTTCTTCGGCACGCGAACCATGTTTGCCAGAGGATTGATATTCTCTATGAGAATGGCAGAAAGGTCGCCCACAAGAGAGTTAGGAAGGTTGTAATTCGGCGCATGAGAACCGCCGAGAATCATGGCTCTTCCGTCGAAAATCTTACTCTTCGGATTTGACATCAGGTAAAGTGCAACGGCATCGAAGCCTCCGGCGTAGTGAATCTTCTGGAGTCCTTCGTTGGAAACAGGAATGAACTTGCTCTTGTCGTTCGTCGTGCCCGATGACTTTGCGTACCACTTTACCTGACCAGGCCATAGAATGTCACGCTCTCCATGACGCATTCTGTCGATGAAATCTTTGACTTCCTCGTAAGTGTTCACCGGCACATTCTTCGCAAAATCCTCGTAGGTGTGGATGTCCGCAAAGTTATGCTGCGTACCGTAGAGCGTGTCCTTAGCACGATTCACGAGATAGAGAAGTGCCTTCTGCTGGAGTTCTGCTCCATAGCTGTTATGCCGTTCAATATCGCGCTGACGTGGTAAGAACGCCAGCTTAGCTATTTCAGTTATCATTTTCAATAAATTCAAGTAGTTTCTCTACGGCTTCTTCCTCTGGAATATTCTTCATGATACATTCCTTTTGCTTGTAGAGAGATATTTTTCCACGACCAGCTCCAACGTAACCGTAGTCGGCATCTGCCATCTCGCCAGGTCCGTTGACGATGCAACCCATGATTCCGATTTTCAATGTCTTGTATCTTGGGTTTGTCTCTGCCTTTTCGCTGATTGCTGTCTTTATCTTTGCTATGGTTTCTTGCAGATTGTAGAGCGTTCTGCCGCAGCCTGGACATGAGATATATTCGGTCTTTGTGAACTTCACTCGCGCTGCCTGAAGAATGGAGTCGGCAAGGTTCTTGAGCGTGTCGTAAGAGAAATTAGGAGAAATAATCTCAAGTTCATGAGCATCGCCGTCTATCAGCAAAGCACCAACGGTCATGGCAGCCATGAGCTGAAGGTTTTCTATTTCCGTTTCTTCATCAAAAGTGAGTGTTATCTTGTCGTTCTCGATGCAGTCTTTTGCCTTCTGACGAAGTTCTGCGCAAGTCTCAATCATCTGCACAAGCTTCTTGGCAACAGGAATCTCAGCCTCTGGTTCTTCGGAGAGAGAAACGCGGATTGTGTCACCGATGCCTTCCGTAAGCAAAGCTCCTATTCCGACCGCGCTCTTTATTCTGCCGTCCTCGCCTTCGCCAGCCTCGGTAACTCCAAGGTGAAGTGGGAACTTCATATCTTCCTTGTCCATCTGCTTTACGAGCAGGCGAACCGAGCGAACCATCACAACGGTATTGCTCGCCTTAATGGAAATAACGACGTTCATGAAGTTTTCTTTTACGCAGATGCGCAGAAACTCCATGCAACTCTCAACAATTCCTTCCGGCGTATCGCCGTAATGAGACATTATGCGGTCGGAAAGTGAACCGTGGTTTACGCCAATTCTGACGGCAGTGTTATGCTCTTTACACGAACGGAGGAAAGGCACAAAGCGGTCTTCAAGTCGCAGAAGTTCTGCCTTGTATTCTTCTTCAGTATATTCCAGCTGCTTGAAAGTACGGGCTGGATCGATGTAATTGCCCGGATTAACGCGAACTTTCTCCGTATGAAGTGCGGCAACATCAGCCACGGCAGGGTTGAAATGAACGTCAGCAACGAGCGGAATATTCACGCCAAGTTCCTTCAAGCGTTCGTGGATCGGTGTAAGATTCTCTGCCTCGCGAGTGCCTTGGGTGGTGAGTCTTACATATTCGCCACCGGCTTCAACAATGCGTTTTGCCTGCTGAGCCGAGCCTTCCGTATCCATCGTTGAGGTTGTCGTCATGGATTGCACGCGGATGGGATTTTCCCCACCAAGCGGCGTATTGCCAATCTGCACCTCTATTGTTTGTCTTCTTCTGTACATAGACATTTTTATTTGTAGGGCGAACATTTGTGAGCCGATTATGGTTGAAACGGCTCGGAAATCCTCGCCCTACAATTGGGCATTCTGCCGTTCCTATTTCACTAAGTACTTATAATCCAAAGCCTTCAAATCTTCATTTGCCTTGGCAATCTTCTGCGCGAGATTCTTCTTGTAAACAGCAAACTTCTCTGCGAGCTTCTCGTCAGAAAGGGCAAGCATCTGAACAGCGAGGATAGCTGCATTCATAGCACCGTTGATGGCAACTGTAGCAACAGGAATGCCTGGAGGCATCTGAAGAATAGAGTAAAGAGCGTCCTGACCGTCAAGAACGCTACCCTTGATTGGTACTCCGATGACAGGAAGTGTAGTCTCAGCAGCAATAACACCAGGAAGAGCAGCAGCCATTCCGGCACCAGCAATAATAACTTTCACACCACGAGACTTTGCGTTCTTTGCAAAATCTGACACTTGCTCAGGTGTACGATGAGCTGAGAGTGCATTTACTTCGAATGGAACTTCCATTTCGTCAAGTAGTTTCATAGCTTTCTCCATTACAGGAAGGTCGCTAGTGGAACCCATAATTATTGATATCATATCTTTTTCTATTTTCGTTATAGTAACAAAATCGTTATCAAAGCTCCTACGAATCCTACGCAATATCCTCCGACAACTTCTCCGAGAGTATGCTGACGAAGTATCATTCGGCATGTTCCTACGATGCCTCCGACAAACAGAATGACGCAAACCCACCATATCGGGTTGAAGACAAATATGTAGGAGAACGCAATAAGTCCGCCAAGGAAACTTCCTATCGCGGCTGTGTGAGCGGAAATCTTCCACCAAATGTTGATTATTGCACAAGTCATCTGAACGATAAGAGCTGCAACAACAACGGATTTTATAGAATGGTGAGCATTTATAAGAGTAAGAAGCCAATAGCACAAGAAATAGCAGATTATAGACATGGCATATGGCACGACACGCCTTTCTTTCAAAACGAATCGGAATTTCTTAAGCCCTTGAGCCTTGTGATACAAATCTATCAGCAACGTTGGTAATATTACCGTACATCCCCAAACCATTACTATTACCAGAACCCTGTATTGCCAAGGAAAGATCTTAAGTATGGAGAACAAGAAAAGTACCGCCACTCCTATCAGGGGAAGATAGAACGGCTTGAAGAGTAAACTGATAATATGTGCTATTCGGAGTAGTATGCTCACTTTGTGTATGGCCTTGTTTGTTTTGTTAGTGTTTTCTGAGTCGTGCAACGTTGAAGCCTAGTCGTTCGCGATGCTTGGCAACTGTTCTTCGAGCCAAATTATAGCCCTTTTCCTTCAGTAAGGACGCTATCTTGTCGTCTGAATAAGGGTGACGTGAATCTTCCGATTCTATTATCTCACGTATGGCAGAGTGTATTTGCAGCAATGTTACATCCTCTCCGTCGTCTGTCTTAGAAGCGTATGACGCAGCAAAGAAGTGCTTCATTGGAAATGTCCCCCACTCCGTCTGAACGTATTTGTTGTTGCAGGCACGGGAAATAGTGGAGATATCGTAATTCATTTCCTGTGCTATCTCTTTTATCATAAGTGGCTTCAAATCATTTTCGTCGCCAGAAAGGAAGAAAGTTTTCTGATGATCAACGATATGCTTCATCGTTATGTAGAGCGTGCGGAAACGTAATTTTACGAGATGAATAAAAGAATTTGCTCGTTTTACTCTACTTCTGGCATAAACATAAGCCTCATATTCCTTCTTGCGTATCTTCTCTCGGTCAAGACCTTCATATTGTCTTATCAGGTCGTCGTAGTCTTCTGTCACGGCAAGCGCAGGAATTTTTC
The DNA here is from genome assembly GCA_045597565.1 of Prevotella sp. Lineage (GTDB taxonomy): Bacteria > Bacteroidota > Bacteroidia > Bacteroidales > Bacteroidaceae > Prevotella. The sequence goes on from JAZLKJ010000005.1 coordinate 37,825, forward strand.
CATAATTGATGCTGAAGAACACCTTATCGTTTTCCGTTTCTACAATAAAATCTGGCGTAACCTGCTGAGCCACTTCGCTGATGTTTTCACCAAGACCAGCACCAGGACGAGGATTAAGATGGCGGATTTTCTCAAGGGCTTCGTCTATGAGAGCCTCATCTTCACCAATTTTCGTGTATATCTTGTTAATTCTTCCGTGTATGAAATTGTTGAAACAATCAGTAAGTATGCGCTTCATTAGAGTTGTGACGGACGATTTTTTTCGCCTATCAACCTGAATAAGCAGACATTCCTGAAGCGACTGTGCGCAGATTCCGGCTGGGTCCAGTTGTTTCAGTTTATTGATGAGCTTCTGCACTTGTTGGGCGTTTGTGTCAATATTCTGAAACAGAAACAGTTCTTCTGCCATCATTTCGGGAGATTTCTGAAGCAAGCCATCATTATTGAGCATACCCAGAATATACTCCGATATTTCCATTTCCTCGTCATTCAGTTCCAGCATATTTATCTGTTCAACAAGTTGTTGATGGAGCGTTTCGCCCTCATTCACTGTCTGTTCCATGAAAAGCCTACGGTCATGTGCATCATCCTTATCGTAAAGAACATTCAAGCTATCTATGCCTTCATAATTGGGGCTTTCATCTATCGCTTCATCATCAAAGTTTTCGCTGTTGCTTTCTACATGACTTTCATTTTCATCCGGCTCTTTTGTATCACTCTTGTTGCCTTTGCTTTCATACGTGGGAACAGCAAACTGCATGTCTTGCTCCAGATTGTCATCGCTTGGATCTTTTGAGAAATTTTCAACTAGCGCTTCATTCTCTCGCAATTCCGTCTCGACATTCTGTTCAAACTGGGCAAGAGGCATCTCCAACAAGCGCATGAACTGCACTTGTTGGTTGGTAAACCTCTGTTGCTGAATCTGTGTCTGCGTCTGAGATTGTGTTTGGATAAACGACTGATTAGCGACCATAATACCGTGCAAAATTACTTTTTTTTTACAACTTTCCAAAAGCAAGTCCGTTCTTTTAACAAAAATAAAGGATTTACAAAAATCAAATTGACGTAAGTTTAGTCTTAAGCTTTATTCAACGCAAAATATCACCTAAAAAGATGCATTGAATTTGTCTCTTTGAAACGCTTCGTTCCACTTGAGCAAACGAGTCGTTCAATTAAGCAAATTTTTAACACGGTTTTGGGGAGCAACAAATCCTCTTTATGTTCCGATATTGCTAAATAGTTGACAAATGTTTAATTGTAGAGAAATAATTCAATACTTTTTATCTTATATGCAAAAAAAAAATTAATTTTGCACTCCAAATTATGCGTTTTACCCCAAATAGACAAAAACAGACATATTCAGTATAACAAAAATGAAACTTCTAAATACATTTACTCACATATTTATATTTACCATATCGGTAACACTCTTGACTTCACTCACATCTTGCGAAAACAAGAAGACACGTGAGGAAATCGAGGCAGACTTCAAAGATTATGTCGGTTCAAACTCATCAGACGATGATATGACATCTTCTGAAAAACAGCACGCTTCATACAATACTGACGACAAGTCCATCAGGGGGGCAATTAAAAATGACGAAGAAGCAAAGAAGAAGGCTGACGAAGAAGCAAAGAACGCCACAACAACTACACAGAATATTCAGGAAACAGCAACTACTTCCACAAACACTCTATCTACAGAGACTAGCACAGAAGTAAATGCGGTTGTAAACAACGAACCTGTAAAGGTCGTAACCTCACAACCAAATACGGATAAAACAGCCAACACTGCCACTAAGACAGAACCTATGAGGGCAGAACCTGTTAAGACAAACGAACCTGCAATTAAGGTTGAGCCAACCAAGGCTGCACCTACAAAAACTACTACAGAAGGTCCAAGACAACCTGAAACAATACAGAAATCAGAACCAAAAAGGAACGACAAGGTTGTTGACGGACAAGCACAGTAATCAAACTTTAATGCAAGAAACATCTCATGAACAATAACGAACCACTCCTTCACTTCGGTGACGAAAACGAAGATATAAACTCTCAGAACAATAATACTCCGAACAACAACCATATAAGATTCGGAGAAGCTGAAGAACCAAAGGCTCAGCCTGTACAACCAGCAGCTCCTGTACATAAGCCAACTCAGCAACCAGTACAGCAACAGCCAGTGCAAAGACCTGTACAGCAGCCGGTGCAACAACCTGCCCAGGCTCCAAAGCCTTCTCAGCCAAAGCCACAGAAGATAAACAATCCAAACGAAATGTTGGGTAAGATGAATCTTCGCATTAATCTTATTGTCGTAAACGGAGCAGGTGTTGTTTTGCCACAGTTTAAGGTGGACAACACAATCGTAAAGAGCGGACAAGAGATTACATTTAACGAATCTCGTGAGGTTTACGAACTTACTGTTGGGGCAGATGGCTACAAGGATCGTCGCATCCAAATAACGCAGACAGATCTTCTTAAAGGTGAAAAGCGCGTTTCTCTTGCGACTCAGCTCCAGAGCCTCGTTGTTTCATTCAACACTCCAGACGGTATTAAGCGCGGTTCTATTGATATTGATCAAACGAACGCAATCTATCAGTATATTAAGGATGCAAGCCATACCGACACTCCACTCAACGAATTACAGATTGGTGGCATCGGTGGTAATCATAAGTCATCTACAAGCAAGCCTAACTTCATACCTTATATAATAGCTCTTGCCATAGGTCTTGTTCTTGGCATCGGTGTTACTTCAATGTTCAATTGTGGTTCTGATAGCGAGAAAGACAAGACGGAAGTTGTTGACGAAAATAGAACTGAGGTTGTTGACGAGGAAGTTAAGCCAGAGGATCAGCCTACACTCAGCACAGAAGATGAGCAGAAGGCAGAAGACGAGCAAGAAGCTGTCAAAGAAAACGTTGAAGAAGAAAAGGAGGAAACTGCTGAACAGCCTACTGAAGAAGAGCAGAAAACCGAAACTGCCGCTATGGGACAGAAAGACGTTGACTACTTCAAGCAAGCAGACATTTGGGATGCATCACAGGCTTCTACGGACGATGGTAAACGTCTTGTCGCAAGTTTCCGTAACGGAAACATCGAATATATCATCAGCGACAACGCTTACAACAAGATTGGCGAAAAACAGCGCAATGGCTACTATAACAAGATTCTTACTGACCTCAGAAAAATAAACACCCAGAACAACAAGGGGGAGGTCAAGGATATTATCAGCCAGTCTTGCAAAGATGGTAAAATCAACCTCAATGCAATATACAACAAGATTCACACAAAACTCTTGAAGTAAGTGAGATTCGTACGAAACTATAGAAAAGAATGAAAAGATTCACCGTAGTTTTCATATTCTGCATTGTTGCAGTTACAATACACGCACAATACCTCAGCGAGCGCGCAGATGCAAACATACAGGTTCAACTGAACGATATGGAGACTCGTATCCGATTGCTTGAAGAGCAAATCTACAATGATACCGTTCAAATAGAACGCATGTCTCAAGTGATTGACGAGCAGCAAGTTATAATTGACTCTCTCTGTCAGGAACTGCAGATTGACCAGAAAAATCTGAAGAAAGCAAAGTTTAATCTCAAGGGCGATATTGATGAAAACCACGAGATTATGCTGACAAAGGTGGACTTCCTTCTCAAACAGATTAACACAAAGTCTCTTTGGGCTGGTCTTGTCGGAATAGGAGCCATAATACTCTCATTCATCTTGTATTTCATTATTAGAAAGAAAAACAAGAAGAATACGCAAAAATAACTATGTCTAAGCAAGAACTCAGGAATCAAATCCGCTCATTGAAAAAGAGTTTCTCAAAGAAAGAACTCGATTTTATGTCTAAGGAGATTTCCTGTGCACTTCTAAACGAAGAGAAAGTTCTTGAAACAGAGACAATACTTGCATATTTTCCCTTGCCTGATGAGGTTGACATAACGCCTGTTATCGACGCCCTTGTCAGTCAAGGGAAAACTGTTTTATTGCCTAAAGTAGTGTCAGAAACAAACATGATTATATGCGAATACACCTCAGAAGCAGACCTTCAAGAAGGGAGCTATGGAATTCTTGAACCTATGGGAGAAGAGTTTTACGAATATCAAAAAATTAAAACTGCGCTTATTCCAGGCATGGCTTTCGACAATAAGGGAAATCGTTTAGGGCGAGGAAAAGGCTATTACGACCGGTTTCTTGCTGATATGAAAGCAAAAACGGGAAGACTTCCTTATCTTATCGGAATAGCATTTCCTTTCCAAATTATTCGAGATATACAAACAGACATGCACGATAAATGTATGGACAAAGTGATAAAATTGTAAACTTGGCTTTTCAAGTCATTGGCTTTTAGAACAAAATTAGCTTCAAACTCCCCAAAATCATCAACAATTTTCTACTTTTCAAAAAAAATGCTTAACTTTGCAAGCGTTAAATAAATAAACAACTACACATTAATATTATAAAAGGTAAAAGATTATGGTAAACTACAAAGATCTTGGTCTTGTAAACACTCGCGAGATGTTTAAGAAGGCTGTTGCTGGCGGTTATGCTATTCCTGCTTTCAACTTCAACACGATGGAGCAGATGCAGGCTATCGTTATGGCTGCTGTAGAAACTAAGTCACCTGTTATCATGCAGGTTTCAAAGGGTGCCCGTAAATATGCTAACCCAACTATCCTCCGTTACATGGCAGAAGGTGCTGTTGCTTACGCGAAGGAACTCGGTTGCGAGAACCCACAAATCGTTCTTCACCTTGACCATGGTGATAGCTTCGAGACTTGTAAGGATTGTATCGACTCAGGTTTCTCTTCAGTAATGATCGACGGTTCACACCTCCCATTTGAGGAGAATATCGCTCTCGCAAAGAAGGTTGTTGACTACGCTCACCAGTTCGACGTAACAGTTGAGGCTGAGCTTGGCGTTCTCGCTGGTGTTGAGGACGAAGTATCTGCTGCAGAGTCTCACTATACTCAGCCAGAAGAGGTTATCGAGTTTGCTACTCGCACAGGTTGCGATTCTCTCGCTATCTCTATCGGTACTTCTCACGGTGCTTACAAGTTCACTCCTGAGCAATGCACACGCAACGAGAAGGGTATCCTCGTACCACCACCATTGGCATTCGACATCCTTCACCAGATTGAAGAGAAGCTCCCTGGATTCCCAATCGTTCTCCACGGTTCTTCTTCAGTTCCACAGGAAGAGGTTGCTACTATCAACCAGTATGGTGGTCAGCTTCCTGACGCTATCGGTATCCCAGAGGAGCAGCTCCGTGAGGCTTCTAAGTCTGCTGTTTGCAAGATTAACATCGACTCTGACTCTCGTCTCGCTATGACTGCTGCTGTTCGCAAGCACCTCGCTGAGAACCCATCACACTTCGACCCACGTCAGTACCTCACTCCTGCTCGCGACAACATGAAGAAGATGTACATCCACAAGATCGTGAATGTACTCGGTTCTAACGACAAGCTCTAATCTATATCTTACAAAATAGATTCAAAGCCACCATACTTCCTTTGTATGGTGGCTCTTTTTATGCCTGAATTTCTAAGAAACAAGTAAACAAATCCCACAAAAACAAACTTTTCTCCTTTAGAATCATTTTTTTAGAAAATAAATGTGTAACTTTGCAGCGATAATTATCTTACACTATTAATATGGAAGTAATACCTTCATTTCAGGTTGACCACACGAACCTAAAACCTGGCATTTACATATCAAGACAGGATGTTGACGGAGAGTCAAAATTTACAACTTACGACATTCGTATGACTGCGCCAAACCAAGAGCCTGCGATTAATCCTGCCGCTATGCATACGATAGAACATCTTGCAGCTACTTACCTTCGTAATGATGAAGAATGGAAAGAGCGTGTTATCTATTGGGGACCGATGGGTTGCATGACTGGCAGCTATCTTATAGTCAAAGGTTCTTACGACTGCGAGATTATCCGAGAGCTTATGATTCGCACGATGGATTTCATTGCCGACTTCAACGACGAGGTGCCAGGCAATACTCCTGATGCTTGTGGCAACTATCTCATGCACGACCTTCCTATGGCAAAATGGGAAGCAAAGCGTTATGCAGAACGACTCCGCACAGCTTTCTGTTGTGAGTATGACATGCTTCAGCGTGCCGACATCAACGGCATGGCTTTCCATGATGCTTAAAAGCCACCGTTTCCTCGCATTTTTTCGAGGGTTAAAAGAAAAACCTATGGCAGACAATTTCTTAGAAAAACATCATGCCGAATACGAGCAGAAGAAACAGCGCTGGCTGAAGAATAAAGCGTCGCATCTTCCTAAATCATTCACTCATGTAGGGCAAGGATTTCCATGCCTTCAATCAAGCAACCAAGAAATGGAAATACAAGAATTCTTCTCTCAACAACGCTCTGAATGGCAGATTGCTCAAAAGAACTATGATGATCTTGAAAACCTCAAGGTCACAGAACTTGTTCTCTCCAACGGCGTAACTATAAAGAAGCAATGTAATCCTGCTCGAATTGTCTCTACAGGAGCAAAGATTGATAAAGCAACTCTTGCAAAACGACCTTGTTTCCTTTGTGAAAAGAATCGGCCTGCAGAGCAAAGAGCATTAGACTTTTCTTCTGATTTCGAGATTCTCATAAACCCCTTCCCTATCCTACCTGTTCACTTCACGATGCCTTCAAAGCGTCATGAGTTGCAGCAGATAAAACCTTATTTCCCAGTAATGCTTGACTTTGTTGAGCAGAATCCTGAGAGTTTCATCTTCTACAACGGACCTCGCAGCGGAGCTTCTGCACCAGATCACATGCATTATCAGGTAGGTTTGGTAAAGGATGTCCCTTTCTATAATCAAGCAGCCCCCGCTCCCTCAGCAGCTACCGTTCCCGAAGCAATCGCTTCGGTTTCTTCCTTCCGTCGCAACAACTGGCCGGGCGCTTGCATCTCCATTTTCCATGCAGACAAGCAAGCTGCGATAGATGAATTCAACA
>JAZLKJ010000006.1:0-47462 GCA_045597565.1 Prevotella sp.
ATCCTCATAGAGGTTACGGGTACTGGTAAGCACGTTCAGGTGGTTATGCTCAGCCATGTATTCCGTATAAGTGAAGAGAAAATTGGAGTCGGTCTTGATGTGAACAAGTCCGTTGTCCTTCAGTATCTTACGGTAACGCTCAAGGAACATCGTGCAAGTGAGTCGCTTGTTCACCTTCTTCATCTGTGGGTCGGCGAAAGTAACCCAAATCTCGCTCACTTCTCCTTGCCTGGAGAAGCGCTCAATAAGCTCAATATTTGTTCGGATGAAGGCTACGTTAGGCAGTTTCTCCTGAATGGCTTGCGTAGCTCCTGTCCACATTCTCGCCCCCTTGATGTCGATGCCGATGAAGTTCATTTCAGGGAACTTCTTTGCCAAGCCCACGGTATATTCGCCCTTACCGCAACCGAGTTCTAGCACGATAGGGTTGTTGTTCTTGAAATACTGCTCGTGCCAATGTCCCTTCATATCAAAAGGAACATCCTGCATCACAGAGAACGGATATTCAAACACGTTCTCGTATGATGCCATGTCAGCGAATTTTGCAAGTTTTCCTTTGCCCATTGTCAGTTAGCAACAATAATTAACTCTTAAGTTTCTTTTGTGACCAATTATAAACAGGAATGAATACGATAGAAAATCCCAATGATTCGATTAATAGTTCTGTGTAACTTTCAGATGTGTCACCAACTGTTAGATTCAAGAGCAATCTGGTTACGAAACCAAATGCTGTCAGTACTAATACAGTAATCACATAAATTAGAACTTTCTTCTTCATATAATCTATTAATTAGTCAATAACAACTCTTGTCCATCCGTGAACGTCTTCCTCGATGCCGTACTGGATGTTGCGGAGCTTGTTGAAGAGTTTCTCTGACCAAGGACCTGGCTTATCGCCGAAGACGTATGACTTGCCAACCTCTGGGTCGTCAATCTTTGAGATTGGAGAGATAACGGCTGCAGTACCGCATGCTCCTGCCTCTTCAAACTCTGCAAGTTCCTCTACAGGAATTGCACGACGCTCAACAGTCATGCCAAGATCTTCTGCAAGCTGCATGAGCGACTTGTTTGTGATAGAAGGAAGGATGGAAGTTGACTTTGGAGTAACATATGTGTTATTCTTGATACCGAAGAAGTTTGCTGCACCAGCCTCATCGATATACTTCTTTTCCTTTGCGTCAAGATAGAACTCGCAAGCGTAGCCCATGTCATGAGCCTTCTTGTTTGCCTGGAGAGAAGCGGCATAGTTTCCACCAACCTTATAGATACCTGTTCCGAGAGGAGCAGAACGGTCGAATTCGCGGATGATAACATATGGGTTTGCGAAGAAACCACCCTTGAAGTAAGGACCTACTGGAGTTACGAAGATAAGGAAAATGTATTCGTTAGCTGGATGAACACCAACCTGAGCACCTGTACCGATGAGGAGAGGACGGATGTAGAGAGTAGCACCGCTCTCGTATGGTGGGATGAAACGCTCGTTGAGGCGTACAACCTTATCAACCATCTCGTTGAACTTCTCTGTAGGAAGCTCTGGCATAAGAGTGCCGCGGCATGTAGATTGCATACGAGCTGCATTCTCATCAGTACGGAAAACGCGTACCTTGCCGTCTGGACAGCGATAAGCTTTGAGTCCTTCAAAACATTCCTGTCCGTAGTGGAGACAAGTGGCAGCCATGTGCATTGGGATAGTTTCCTCAGAACATACTTCTATTTCGCCCCATTCACCATTGCGATAGTAGCAACGAACGTTGTAGTCAGTTTTGCGATAACCGAAGCCAAGGTTGGCCCAATCTAGTTCTTCTTTCATAATATATAGATGTTTTAGTTTTTGTTTTCTATTAGTTTCTGTATTTCTTCGTCAGTTTTTGTTAGCTTGTCCTTGCAGACTTTTATCAGCGTCTGCGCTCTTTTCAACTTCTTGGAAAGCTCCTCAATGTCTGTCGGATTGTTTTCAAGTTCCATGACTATGCGCTGGAGTTCTTGAAGAGATTCGTTGTAGTTCATATTTATTTCTCTCGCTTTAGCATGTCATTGAGATAGTCATACAGCGGCTGTTTGGTAGCCAGCGGCAAAGAAACTGAGTCGAGATTCTTTCGTGCGAGGTTGAAGTAGTATTCAATCTTTTCTTGTGCAAGTTTATCAATTCCCAATTCGTTGTATAGATTTGTTACGGCAGAGATTTTTTTCTGCGGAGTATCATACTGCTTGCCGAAATCAAATTCCTCAGCCATGTTCATTGCATTTATAAGCATGAAGGTCTTCTTGTCGCAGAGAATGTCGCCACCAATAGCCTTTCCGAAAGTCTTGAAGTCTCCATAGACGTCAAGATAATCGTCCTGAAGCTGGAATGCCAATCCCATATTGATACCGAAATTGTAGAGCTTGTTGCACTCTTCTTCTGGTGCATCGGCAAGGATAGCGCCAATCTTCAGAGCACATGCCAGAAGAACAGAAGTCTTCAGACGAATCATTTCTATGTATTCTTCCTCTGCAACATCCATGCGTGATTCGAACTCCAAATCGTATTGCTGTCCTTCGCCAATCTCCAATGCTGTCTGTGTAAAGAGGTCGAGTACTTCCTTGAGTCTGTCGTTCTTCACCTCAAGCATTCGCTGGTAAGCAAGAACGAGCATGGAATCTCCGGAAAGAATAGCCGCATTCTCATTCCATTTCTTGTGTACAGTAGGTTTTCCGCGACGCACATCCGCCTTGTCCATTACGTCGTCGTGAAGAAGCGTGTAATTGTGGTATGTCTCAATGGCAAGGGCTGCAGGAAGAATCGTTTCAGCATCATCCTTGTAAAGCGAATAAGCCATGAGCATAAGGACTGGGCGAATACGTTTGCCGCCCATAGAGAGCACGTAGTTTATGGGATCATAGATGCCTTGCGGAGCTTTGTGGATTTCCGACTGTTCAAGATATTTTGTGAAAAGAGATAGCATTTTTCTATAATTGTATTGGATTGAATTCTATTGGTACAACGAAGAATGTACGGCAAACTTTTCCTTTGCGTTTGCCCGGTTTCCAGTTTGGCATCATCTTTGCCACACGGAGAGCCTCCTCGTCAAGTATAGGGTGCGCTGACTTATAGACCTTAATGTCTGTCAGCGAACCGTCCTTCTCTATGAAAAACGAAATCTGAACTTCGCCCTTCACCCTTTGGTTGATGGCCTGCTGCGGATATTTGACGGTGCGTGTGAGCCATGTAACGAACTCCGTCATTCCTCCAGGATATTCAGGCAACTGTTCTGCAAGTTCCAAGTCTTCCTGGTCTGGGCGGTCAATAGGCTTTGCGTCTTCCGACTCCTGCATTGGCAGTTCTTCCGGGATGTTTTCCACGACTTCTGGCGGAGTTTCTGTTTCTACGATTTCTTCTTTTACGGCTTCCATCTCGTTTACCTCTGGTGGGTCGATGGCTTCCGTGACCGTTTCCACTGGTTTTAGAATTTCCGTAACTTCATCTTGCACCTCCGTCTGAACAGCCGCAATCATTTCGTCTTCTTCATCAAACTCAATGTTGAGATCTTCTATCGTATCATCGTCGTACGTGCTGTTTTTTATGACGGCAGAAATTATGAACGGAGCACTCGCAATCAATGCTATTGCAGCAATGACTGAGGCAAAAGAGAGCACCAATCTGAATGGTCTTGTGCGCTCAAGGTCGTATTTTCTGGATTTTTTTAGCTCCATATTTAGAGCGCAAAGTTAGAAAAAAAACTCCCTTATCTTTAATAAAGTAGAGAAAATTATGCAATAATGCCATGTTTTTTGATTTTTTTATAATGATTTCCAATATTTTTTTTGTTTGTTGGCTAATTATTCTTAACTTTGCTGCGTTAATGAATAACTAATCACATAAACATATAAATCATAACTACCATGAGTTTAGTAGAACAAATCATTGCTCGCGCTAAAGCTAACAAGCAGCGCATTGTTCTTCCTGAAGCATTGGAAGAGCGTACTCTCACAGCTGCAGACAAGTGTCTTGCAGAGGATATTGCAGACCTCATTCTGCTTGGTAATATCGACAAGATCCATGCACTTGCCGACAAACTCGGTCTTAAGAATATTGATAAGGCTACTCTCATCGACCCAGAGAATAGCGACAAGGCAGAGGAGTATGCAGCAGCTCTTGCTGAACTTCGCAAGAAGAAGGGCATGACTATTGAGCAGGCTCGTGAACTCGTCAAGGACCCTCTCTACTACGGATGTATGATAATCAAGATGGGTGACGCTGACGGTCAGATTTCTGGTGCTCTCTCTACAACAGGCGAGACTCTCCGTCCTGCACTTCAAATCATAAAGTGTGCTCCTGGCATCTCTTGTGTTTCTGGTGCTATGCTCCTTATTACAGATAAGCCTGAATATGGCGAGAATGGCGTTCTTGTTGTTGGTGACGTTGCCGTTACTCCTATGCCAGACGCAGCTCAGCTTGCTCAAATTGCCGTATGTACTGCTCAGACAGCAAAGAGTGTTGCAGGTTTCGAAGACCCACGTGTTGCTATGCTGAGCTTCTCTACAAAGGGTTCTGCAAAGCACGAGGTTGTTGACAAGGTTGTTGAAGCTACAAAGCTTGCTAAGGAACTTGCTCCAGACCTTAAGGTTGACGGCGAACTTCAGGCAGACGCTGCTCTCGTTCCATCTGTAGGCGAAAAGAAGGCTCCTGGTTCAGCTATCGCAGGTCATGCAAACACTCTTGTATTCCCTTGCCTTGAAGTAGGTAACATCAGCTACAAACTCGTTCAGCGTCTCGCAGGTGCAGAGGCTCTCGGTCCTATCCTTCAGGGTATCGCTCGTCCAGTAAACGACCTTTCTCGCGGTTGCTCTGTTGACGATATCTACAAGATGGTAGCTATCACAGCTTGCCAGGCTATGGATGCAAAGTAAAAAACTTTCCCCTAACCCCTTCCTTTTAGGACGGGGAAGAGAAAGCATTGTTTGTAAGGTCTTTACCAGAACAAAATAATTAACATAATAAACTCCATTTCCCTCTGGAGAATAAATATTTAACTCCCCGTCCTGTAAGGAAGGGGAAGGGGGGAAGGTCCTATGAAAATACTAGTTTTGAACTGCGGTTCATCTTCAATAAAGTACGCTCTGTACAATATGGACGACAAGAGCGTGATGACAAGCGGTGGTGCTGAGCGCGTAGGCTTGGACAACGCTTTCGTTAAGGTTAAGCTCGCTAACGGCGAGAAAAAGCAGATTATGCACGATATTCCTGAGCATACAGAGGGCGTGAAGTTCATCTTCTCTCTCCTTACTGACCCTGAAATCGGCGTTATCAAAGACCTCTCGGAGATTGATGCTGTTGGTCATCGTATGGTTCACGGTGGCGAGAAGTTCAACCAGAGTGTTGTTCTTACTGACGAAGTCCTCGCTGCTTTCGAAGCTTGCAACGACCTTGCTCCTCTCCACAACCCAGCAAACCTCAAGGGTGTAAACGCTGTTAAGGAACTTATGCCAGGTCTTCCACAGGTAGGTGTGTTCGATACAGCTTTCCACCAGACAATGCCAGCTAAGGCTTATCTATACGCTGTTCCTTACGAACTCTACGAGAAGTATGGTGTTCGTCGTTACGGTTTCCACGGAACTTCTCACCGCTACGTTTCTGCTCGTGCTCTTGAGTTCCTCGGCATGCAGGCAGAAGGCACAAAGATGGTAACTGCTCATATTGGTAACGGCGGTTCTCTCGCAGCTGTAGTTGACGGCAAGTGTGTTGACACAACAATGGGTCTTACTCCACTTGAAGGTGTGATGATGGGTACTCGTTCTGGTGACATCGACGGTGGTGCTATCACTTTCATCCAGAAGAAGCTCGGTCTTGACGCAGACGGCATGTCTAACCTCCTTAACAAGAAGTCTGGTGTAGCTGGTCTTTGCGGTTACACAGACATGCGCGACGTGGAGAATGCAGCCAAGGCTGGCGAGCCAAAGGCTGTTATCGCCCAGGAGTCTTACTTCTACCGTATCAAGAAGTACATCGGTGCTTACGCAGCTGCAATGGGTGGCATCGACGTTCTCGTATTCACAGCAGGTGTTGGTGAGAATCAGACTTCTATGCGCGAGGCTGCTTGTAAGGGTCTTGAGTTCATGGGTATCAAGATTGATGTGGAGAAGAATGCAACTATCCGTGGTGAAGAGGCTGTAATCTCTACTCCTGACTCAAAGGTAAAGGTTGTCGTAATTCCTACTGATGAGGAACTTATGATTGCTACAGACACAATGTCTCTGCTCTAACAAACATCTGATTCGAAATCTCGAACATTCGAAATCTCGAAATGAATTTACTTGAAACCATAAATTATCCGGCGGATCTTCGACAATTGAAAGTCGAAGACCTGCCGCAGTTGTGTAAAGAACTTCGCGAAGATATCGTGAAGGAACTTTCCGTAAATCCAGGACACTTGGCTTCAAGCCTCGGCGCCGTGGAGATAACGGTTGCCATGCATTATGTATTCAATACTCCTGAAGACCGCATAGTTTGGGATGTTGGTCATCAGGCATACGGGCATAAGATATTGACAGGAAGAAGAGAGAAATTCTGTACAAACCGCAAACTAGGTGGCATTCGTCCTTTCCCTTCTCCTAAGGAAAGCGAATATGACACTTTCACTTGCGGGCACGCTTCAAACTCCATTTCAGCCGCACTCGGCATGGCTGTTGCCAATAACTTGCAAACAGCCACCGTGTCTGACTTTTTTTCGTCGGATAAACCCGTAAAGCGCAACATCGTTGCCCTCATTGGTGACGGCGCCATGAGTGGCGGTTTGGCTTTTGAAGGCTTGAACAATGTTTCCTCCACTCCGAACAACCTCCTCATCATACTTAACGATAACGACATGAGTATCGACAATAGTGTTGGAGGCATGAAGGAGTATTTGAAGAACCTCAATACCAATGAGACATACAACAAGGTGAAATTCAAGATTTCTTCTTGGATGAAAGATTCTGGTCACCTTGACTTGCAAAGGAAAAACAAGATCCTTCGTTTCAGCAATGCTATCAAGTCTGCCATTAGCGGACAGCAGAATATTTTCGAAGGACTCAATATACGCTATTTCGGTCCTTTTGACGGGCATAATGTCATTGAACTTGTGCGCATTCTCCGTCAAATAAAAAATATGGAAGGTCCACGCCTTCTCCATATTCACACAAAGAAAGGTCATGGCTATGAGCCTGCCGAAGAGAATCCGCGTGTTTGGCATGCACCAGGAAAGTTTGATGCGGAGACTGGAGAACGGGTGAAGAAAACTCAGGAACTAACAAAATACCAGGATGTCTTCGGTCATACTTTACTAGAGTTGGCAAGGACTAATCCGAAAATTGTCGGTGTTACTCCTGCCATGCCGACTGGTTGTTCTATGAACATCATGCAGAAAGAAATGCCCGACAGAGTCTTTGACGTAGGTATCGCCGAAGGACATGCTGTAACTTTCTCTGGCGGTTTGGGTAAGGAAGGTATGCTTCCTTTCTGTAACATCTACAGCAGTTTCTCGCAGCGAGCTTACGACAATGTTATTCACGATGTAGCAATCCTCAAACTCCCTGTCGTAATTTGCCTTGACAGGGCTGGAATTGTCGGTGAAGATGGTTCTACTCATCATGGTGCTTACGACATGGCTTTCCTTCGTCCAGTGCCGAATCTCACAATCTGCGCTCCGATGAATGAAGTGGAACTGCGCAACATGATGTTTTCCGCGGTTTCCGTAAATTCTGAAATTGCGGAAGAATCTTCTTCTGTCAACAACAGTCAGTCGCCGTTTGTTATCCGTTATCCTCGTGGCTGCGGAGCCGTAGCCGATTGGCATCAGCCTTTTCAGAGACTTGAAATCGGAAAAGGCAGAAAACTGAAGGACGGTGATAATGTGGCAATTCTTTCGCTCGGTAATATCGGAAATAATGTTGCAAAGGCAATTGCAGAATATGAAGCAGAAAACCTTGGCAAGTCAGTCGCTCATTATGACATGCGCTTCCTTAAACCGTTGGACTTGAACATCCTTAGGGAGGTGGCACGCGGATATAAGAAGATAATAACCGTTGAAGATGGATGCAAGGTTGGAGGATTCGGTTCTGCCGTACTAGAGAATATTTGCGAGATTTGTAACGAAGAAAGTTTAACCATACCACATATCAAGATATTGGGAATACCTGATAAATTCATTGACCACGGAACAGTTGCTCAATTGCAAAGCATCTGTGGCATTGATGTGGAAGGAATAAAGAATAATATATGAGAATAATTATTGCAGGCGCTCATGATATTGGCACATATCTATCTGGTCTCTTTACACGTTACGACCATGACATAACAGTGATAGACCCAGAAGCAGACAGACTTAACAAGTTGTCTGACGAGTACGATTTGCTTACTTATTGCGGTTCGCCGACTTCCATCAATGATCTTGTTACGATAGAAGTAAAGGACTGCGATCTTTTTATAGCAGTTTCGCTTAGTGAAGAGAAGAATATTTTTGCTTGTTCTTTGGCAAAAACGCTCGGAGCAAAGCAATGTGTCGCAAAGGTGAACAGTAGCGAATACTATAACGAGCGAACTCGAAAGATATTCAATTCGCTTGGAATAGATTCCATTATTTATCCAGAGCAGCTCGGAGCAAGAGAGATTGTGGCAGGCTTGAAGCTTTCGTGGGTAAGGCAGAGAGTCGATTTCTGTGACAATGAGCTTGTGATGCTTGGCATCAAACTTCGTGAAAACGCTCAGATTCTCAATATTCCTTTATGCGAACTTTCCGACTCTGCCACTCCTTATCATATTGTGGCTATAAAGCGTGGAAACGAAACCCTTGTACCTGGTGGTTCTGATATGCTGAAACTTCTTGACCTTGCATATTTCATGACAACGAAGCAGTACATTCCTTATATCCGAAGAATTGTAGGTAAGGAAAACTATGCAGACATCAAGAATGTTATGGTTATGGGTGCCGGTGAGACTGCCCTTCGTGCAATAGAGGAATTTCCAGATTATCTTGACGTTACAGTTCTTGAAAAGAACAGAAAACGAGGCGATAAGGTTGCAGGGCTGATAGATAGGAACAATGTGCTTGTCCTCAAGGAAGATGGACGTGATTTGTCAGCCCTGAAGCGCGACGGCATTACAGGAATGCAAGCTTTTGTCGCTTGTACTGGAAATGCTGAGACAAATATTCTAGCTTGTCTTGCAGCAAAGAAACTCGGTGTGAGAAAGACTGTTTGTGTGATTGAGAACCCTGATTATGCGGAAATGGCAGTCGGACTTGATATTGGAACTATTGTAAATAAAAAGGCAATAGCTGCTTCCACTATCTACCAAATGCTCTTGAACAAGAGTGAAGTTTCAAACTTGAGCTATCTTACTACAGCTGATGCTTATGTGGCAGAGTTTGTCGTAAAAGAGGAATCGAAGGCCGCCAAGAAGAAAGTTTTCGAGCTTGGATTGCCAAAGAACTGTACGATCGGCGGTCTCGTAAGAAACGGACAGGGACAACTCGTTAGCGGTGGTACGCAGCTGTTGCCTAATGACAAGGTTGTTGTCTTCTGGAAGAACTCGGATGAAAACAAGATAGAGCGTTTCTTTTATAAGAATTAGTGCCACAAAATTCAAAGGCTAGTAGATAATATCGGAATACTATGACAAAGACGGAAATTATACAGCAGTTCAGAGATGCGGCGGCAGACAAGCCTTACAAGCTATTTGTCAAAAAGCTCTATAATGCAGACATATTATATAATGAATATAAGCTTGGACAGACCGACACTTTCAACGACTGTTATGATACTTGTGTCTATAATCATTATATTAAGGCTGGTAAAGGTTGTAAGGCACCTGAAGACGAGATGTTAGCTCGTTCGCTCCATGATAGTTGCATAAGTCGGCTGATGAGAAATTTTCTCGCTGATTACCCAGAGAAAACTCAGGTTGGAATAATGGGTGGACACAGTCTTTTGCGTACAGACAAGCAATATGCCGATGTTGTCTATATAAGCAAACGCCTTACGGAAGAAGGCTTTCTGATGATAAGTGGTGGCGGTCCTGGTGCAATGGAAGCAACTCATCTTGGTGCTTGGATGGCAGGAAGGAGTAACGATGAAGTGAAACTCGCATTGACCATGATAGCCAAGGCTCCTTCCTACAGGGATAAACTTTGGTTGGACACGGCTCTTTCCGTTATGAAACGATTCCCTCAGAACAGTTTTCGCAGTCTCGGAATCCCAACTTGGCTTTACGGTCATGAACCGGCAACTCCATTTGCCACTCATATAGCAAAGTTCTTTGACAACAGTATTCGTGAAGATACTATCCTGACATACGCCTTTGGCGGTATTGTTTACACTCCGGGAAGTGCAGGAACTGTTCAGGAAATCTTTCAGGATGTTACCCAGAATCACTATCTTTGCTTTGGTTACAGTAGTCCGATGGTGTTTTTCGGTAAAGAGTTTTGGACAAAGGAGATGCCTATTTATTCTATGCTTGAAAACTTGATGCAGACAGGAAAACTCAAGAATCTTCTGTTAACACTCACCGATTCTCAGGAAGAAGTATTAAAGGTAATGAAGGATTTTTCAAGATCGTGAAGGAGTTCTCCGGCAAGAAATACACATTATTTATAATATAAGAATAATCTACTATAATGAACCATATCCGCAGATTCATATTAGTTCTCATCGTGTCTTTTCTTTCAGTTTGCAGTTTGCATGCCCAAAAAGCTCTGCCTGTCAGCCAAGAAGTAATGGACTATGTCTATCAGCAGTCGCGCACGCCATACAAATTTGGCATGGTTGTGTCGCCGAAGACCAATAAGGAGAAATATGATTGTCCTACAGTTTTCCGCAAAGGGAACAAATGGTTTATGACTTTCGTCTGCTATAATGGCAGCGGAGGTAACGATGGTCGCGGATATGAGACTTGGCTTGCAGAGAGTGATGATCTTCTGCATTGGAATATAAAAGGCAGGGTTCTAGAATATGCTACAGACGAAAGTGCCTGGGATTTGAACCAACGAGGTGGTTTTCCGGCTCTTATAGACTACAATTGGGATGGCTCGTACGAGATGCAGAGTTATAAGGGTAAGCATTACATTACTTACATCGGAGGCGCAGGAAAAGGCTATGAAGCTGTAGAGAAACCTTTGAGCATCGGAATAGCTTCTACGGATAAGGACATTTCTATTGCTCATCCTTGGCAATGCGAAACAAAGCCGCTTATGTCGTATGACGATAAGGATGCCCAATGGTGGGAATATATGACGCAGTACAAGAGCACCATTTATAAGCTGGACAAGAAATGGTTTGGTGCTCCATACGTTATGTTCTATAATGCTGGTGGTAAAGACGAAACTCATCCAAAAGGCGAACGAATCGGAGTTGCGCTTTCAAAGAATATGAAGGATTGGAAACGCTACAAAGGCAATCCTGTTTTTGCCCACGACAGCGACGGCACTATAACAGGCGACGCTCAAATCGTTTGGATGCCAATCCCAACCACTGTTCTGTCAAAAACTAGTGCTGTTAAAGCCATTGTTCCCGAAGCTTCTCTTTCGGATAAAGGCATTTGGGTAATGTATTACTTCTCAGCCTTCAATCCAACTCGCGAATACAATGCCTATAACACCTTCGCCGTTTCTTCCGACCTTATTCATTGGACTGATTGGAATGGTGCAGACCTTATCATCCCTTCCAAGTCTTACGACGAAATGTTTGCCCATAAGAGCTATGTTGTAAAGCATGATGGCATTGTTTATCATTTCTATTGTGCAGTAAACAACAGCGGACAGCGAGGAATTGCCGTTGCTACAAGCAAACCTTGCGGAAAGAGCGAAGTTAATTTCCCAGAACCTGATCCAACAGGCAAGCGCTTCTCCCTCAATCTCAACAACAACTGGCAGGTTTGTCTTTTGAATAACAGTAACAGTTCCCAAAGCTTCTCCGCTGGGGCTCACCTCAACCTCCCCCTCAACCTTGACGACTATTACGGAACTCACCAGACTGAGCACGGCAACTTACATGGCGAAGCTCTCTTCACCAAGCATTTCACTTTGACACCTCCTGCTGGAGAGTGGGGAGCAAAGCGCTTTTTCCTACGCTTTGAGGGTGTTGGTACTTACGCTGACATAACACTTAACGGCAAGAACCTTGGCAAATTCGATATTGGACGTACTGTAGAAACAATAGATGCAACAGACGCAATAAACAAGAATGGTGACAACGAGCTAATCGTAAAAGTGTCTCATCCTTCCAATATTACTGACATGCCTTGGGTTTGTGGCGGCTGTTCGTCAGAATGGGGCTTCTCTGAAGGGTCGCAACCTTTTGGTATTTATCGCCCTGTTACACTGGAAGTTACAGACAATGTCCGCATCCTTCCTTTCGGCACTCATGTTTGGGCAAACGAAAAGATGGACAGCGTCTTTGTGGAGACCGAAGTGAAGAACTTCTCAAGTGAGGAGGTCGCTTTCCAGCTTGTATCAAAGATAGCTGAGAAGAGCGGAAAGCAGTTTACCCGCCTTACTGATGAGGTCACTCTTAAACCTGGAGAGACAAAGACTTTCCGTCAACAGGGTGCCATCTCCAATCCAATCATTTGGACCCAAGAAAAACCATATCTCTACACTCTCCAGTCTATGATAAAGCGCAATGGCAAGGCAACCGATGATTATCCAATCCAGTTTGGCTTCCGCTCAGCTCGTTGGCCTTCCATTTATTATGCGAATTACAAAGCTTCTGTTACTGATGTGTCCGCTTTAGGCTCTAACCAGTTCTTCCTCAATGGAGCTCCCATTTTTATCAACGGCGTTTGTGAGTACGAGCATCTTTATGGTCAAAGCCACGCCTTTGCAAACGAGCAAGTAGATGCTCGCATCAAGGAGGTTAAGGATCTTGGTTTCAATGCGTTTCGTGATGCCCATCAGCCACATAACCTTCGTTATGGTGACCGCATTCAGGAAGAAGGTTTGCTTTGGTGGCCTCAGTTTTCTGCGCATATCTGGTATGATACTCCGCAGTTCCGTGAAAGTTTCAAGCGTCATCTTGTCCAGTGGGTGAAGGAACGCCGCAACAATCCTGCCGTTGTACTTTGGGGATTGCAGAATGAAAGTACCCTTCCAAAGGACTTTGCTGAGGAATGCAGCAACATCATTCGTCAGCTTGACCCTACATGCGGTCGCGATCGTCTTATTACAACTTGCAATGGAGGCGAAGGAACAGATTGGAATGTCGTTCAAAACTGGAGCGGCACTTATGGCGGCGACGTGAACAATTATGGCAACGAACTAAAGCGTCCAGACCAACTTCTGAATGGAGAATATGGTGCTTGGCGCACTCTTGGCAATCATTCCGCCAATGGTTATACGGAGGAAAAACAAGCCGATCTTCTTGAGAAGAAGTGCCAGCAAGCGGAAAGCGTTCGTGATAGTATTTGCGGACAGTTCCTTTGGCTACTCAATACACATGACAATCCTGGTCGTCGCCAACCGGACGAGGCTTATCGTCGAATAGACAAAGTAGGTCCTTTCAACTACAAAGGTCTCGTTTCTCCATGGGAACAACCTGTCTCTTCGTATTATATGTACAAGAGCCGCTATACTCCTTTCGAGAAAGAGCCTGTCTGCTACATCGTTAGAAATCAATACGAGGGTGTAAAGTTAAAGAACGGCGTTATTGATTCGTTGCGCATTTACTCCAATTGCCCTGAGGTTAAACTTTTGGATGCAGAAGGCAAGGAAATTGCTAAAATGCAGAAACCTGCAAACTCAACTCTCTTCGTGTTCAAGAAAATAAAGGTTGACCAGGCAACTCTTCTGAAAGCAAAAGGCGAAGGCGTTTATGATGAAATCAGTATTTCTGACGGCAAGAATCTTATTGATAGTTCTGATGAAGGTGGCGTTTTGCGCATAAACTGTGGTGGCGACGAACTTGGTATTTTCAATCAGGACCCTACACCTTCTTTCCCAGCCTCACAATGTTATGATGCTACCCTCAATGTCCCTAACGACATCTACAAGACAGCTCGTTTCGGTCGTCATAACATCGGTTATGATTTCAAGGTAAAGAAGGGCGAAAGTTATGAAGTTAAGCTTCATTTCATCGAACCTTGGTATGGTGCTTCTCGCTCGGAGCAAACTGATTGCGAGGGCATCCGAATCTTTGATGTAGCATTCAATAACACAACGGTCATCAACGACCTTGACATCTGGGCACAGGCTGGTTTCGGTACTCCATACGTCCGCACTGTAAACTACACCGCTGATGCCGACAATCTCCACATCCATTTCCCTGAGGTAAAAGCGGGACAAGCCATCATCTCTGCCATTGAGATAGCCCCAGCTTCTCCTTCTGCTACCGTTTCTGTTGCCCTTCCAAATCCTGAAGGTGGCATCGTGTCTGAGGTTTCTACTTCAGAAAGATCCGCTTCCTATTGGCAAGAGCTTAGTACAGATATCATTGCCCAAATGCCAGACTCCCTTCTTCCTCCAAAGGCAGCCTCAGCCCTTCAGGTAGAACCTCAGATAATCAAGGATAAAAAGGGCAATATCAAATCTGTTACTTACACTTACTCAGTTGGCGTTGCCAAGATTTACGCCCTTCGTTTCCGTTATTGGAACGGCGAGGCTGCCCGCAATCTCCACGTTACGGTGAAGGACAAGAACGGTGTTACCTACGTAAATTCCGATGTCGCTTTCCTCCAGACGCAGATGAAGAAGTCAAAGCGTAAGATGTCGAGCATAACGACTGGCAGTCAAACAAATGCAGGAACATATACTGTTACGGTGACAGGCGAAGGCATGGATAATATGGAATTTGACACCCTCACCATAGATTAAACCTCATCCTACACAAATAAAAAGCCAAAACTTTATCCAACACAAAACAAATCTTAATATAATGGAAGCAATCCTGAATAATCTTGGAACAGCATTCGCAGACGGAATAACCTCTTTGTCTGATCTTTTGTGGGGTTGGCCGATGATGATTCTGCTTGTTGGCACCCACATCTTCCTTACCATCCGACTGCGTTTTCCGCAGCGTCATATCATAAAGGCGATAAAGCTGTCGCTTAAGAAGGATCATGGCGCTGATGGCGAAGTGTCACAGTTCGGTGCATTGGCGACAGCCCTTGCGGCAACTATTGGAACCGGAAACATCGTCGGCGTGGCAACAGCCATCTCTCTTGGCGGTCCTGGTGCCATCTTCTGGTGTTGGGTAACTGCTATTTTTGGCATTGCTACAAAATATGCGGAAGGACTTCTTGCCGTGAAATATCGTGTTACCGACAAAGACGGCAAGGTCAACGGTGGTCCGATGTATGCCCTTGAAAGAGGTCTAGGTTGGAAGAAGCTCGGCATCGCCTTTGCTCTTTTCACGGCCCTTGCAGCCTTCGGAATCGGCGATACCGTCCAGGCAAACGCAATCTCAACGTTTGCAGACAAAGCCTTCGGTATTCCTACATGGGCAAGTGGACTTCTTGTCATGGGACTCGCAGGAGCAGTTCTTCTTGGTGGTATTAAGAGCATAGCAAGAGTTTGCACCGCTCTCGTTCCTTTCATGGCAGTTCTTTATATCATCGGTTGCTTCGTCATCCTTGTCATGAACCACGCCTATATCTGGCCAGCTATTCAGATGATAGTGGAAAGAGCGTTCTCGCCAGCGGCTGCTGGTGGCGGTTTCGTGGGTAGTACCGTAATGCTTGCTTGTCGCTATGGTGTTGCCCGTGGTCTTTTCTCTAATGAGTCAGGTATGGGTAGTGCTCCTATCGTTGCCGCTTCAGCAAAGACAAGAAATCCCGTTCGTCAGGCATTGGTCAGCTCAAGCGGAACCTTCTGGGACAGCGTTATCATCTGTGCTCTCACAGGATTGGTCATCGTCAGTACGATTATCGCTCATCCGGGCATTACAGATGCTTCTGAAGCTAATGGAAACACGCTCACGGAACTTGCTTTCTCCATGATTCCTTACGGTGCACCTTTCCTTGCCTTCGGACTTCTTACCTTTGCCTTCTCTACAATCATCGGTTGGGAAATCTATGGAGAGCGTGCTGCGCAATATTTGAAGATAAAAGCCGTTTATTATCGTATAGCATACGTTCTCGCCATCTACGTTGGCGCGACGATGGACTTGGGACTTGTCTGGACCTTTGCCGACTGCCTCAATGCCCTCATGACTATTCCTAACCTTATTGCCCTCATCTTCCTTAGCGGAGTCATTGTCAATGAGACACGCAAGTATCTATGGAATAACCGTCTCGACGATTTTGAATAACCCTCATTAACCATAAATCATAAACAAAATAAACAAAAAACATACCATGTATCGCAGTCTTAGAATAGATGAAATTGAGCAGTTGCAGCGCCAAGGTTGCGTTGCCGAAAACTGGAGAAGTATCACCGTGGCAGAGAATTTCTCTCCAGAGTATGTCCGTGGAGTAGAGTTTTACGGAGAAGTCTCTCTTGGTTCTTTTGACAAGGAGATTGAGATTGCTCCTAACGTGAAGCGTCATTCCGGAGTATTTTATTCGGCTATCGGAAACTATGAGATAGGCGACAACTGCTATATCTCAAAGGTTGGTCTGCTTCAGAATACAGGCGATGCAGACACAAAGACTAAGACCATTGCCGTCCTCAACGAGGCTGGCGATGGCAATATTCTCGCTTTCAACGGTTTGACTAGTAACATTGCTGCCCTGATGGTTTATTGCAACAAGCACAAGAAGCAGGCTTACGAGAACCTCTACAACCTTGTTCGCAACGAGACACTCTCCATCAATACAGCTTTCGGACACGTCGGCCACGACACGATAATCCACGATGTCAAGGAGATAATCAACTGCCAGATAGGAAACTTCTGTGAGATAACTGGTGCCCAGCGACTTGCAGAGTGCTCCATAGAAGGTGCCGGTGATGCCAATATCTATGTGGGCACGGGCGTTGTCATGGAAGATTGCATTCTCGTAAACGGTGCTTCTGTTTTGAACAATGCCCTTCTGACCAACTGCTTTGTAGGCGAGGCTTGCACCATCTCCAACGGTTTTCAGGCAGAAAATGCAGTGTTCTTCGCTAATTCATACATGAGCAATGGCGAGGCTTGCGCAGCCTTCTGCGGACCGTTCTCTGCCTCTCACCACAAGAGCACGCTTCTCATCGGCGTTGACATCTCGTTCTACAATGCCGGTTCCGCAACAAACTATTCAAACCACGCCTATAAGATTGGTCCTGTCCACTATGGAACCCTTGAGCGCGGAAGTAAGACTGCTAGCGGTGCCCACATTCTTCACCCTGCATATATTGGCGCATTCTCAATGTGCATGAACAAGATTTCCACACATCCAGACACGCGCAATCTGCCATTCTCCTACGTATTTGGCGATGGCAAGAAGACTTGGCTCGTGCCTGCTCGCAACCTGCTCACTCTTGGCACATACCGCGACGTGAACAAATGGCCTAAGCGAGACAAGCGCGAGAACAACTACAAGCGCAGTCTCATCAACTTCTCATGGCTCTCGCCATACGTTGTGGAGAAGATTGAGAAGGCAATCGATACGCTCGAGTATCTCCAGAACGAGTACGGCTATGATGTTGCGGAATACGAGTACAACGGATGTCTCATCAAGCGCAGTTCCCTCGTCAAGGGACTTGAAATCTACCGTCAGGCTCTGCTCATGTTCGTCTATATGAACAAGGAGAATATCTCTACCGACACCTACGAGCGCGAATACATCCGTCAGTGGCATGATCTTGGTGGACTTCTCCTTCCGAAGGTTGACCTTGACAACATCATCAACAGCCTAGAGTACAACGACTATAAGACCATTGAGTCTTTGGAAAATTCCCTCCATGACGCCTTTGATGCCTACGCTACATATCTAGGACAATACACGCTCTATATAATCGACAAGTACTTCTCTGACCTTGAGACTCTCGACGAAGATGCAGAAGATGCTTATAATGAGTGGATTGCCGCTATCAAGGCGGATGCTGCGAAGGAGTTTGAAATGGGTGATGTGGAGAAGGAAGCTTACGAATCATTGAAGATTGAATAAGGCCTAATATTGTTAATCATTAATTGTTGATTTGAAACTAATAGTAATCCTTGGTCCTACTGGAGTAGGAAAGTCGGCATTGTGCCTGAAAGTTGCCAAGCACCTGGGCATACCGCTGATAAACTGCGACTCACGACAGATGTATCGGGAGTTGCCTATAGGAACTGCTGCGCCTTCACCTGAAGACCTTCGCGAGGTAAGGCATTACTTTGTAGGCAACCTTACCATCCATGATTACTACAGTGCCTCACGCTATGAGGAGGAAGTCCTTGCGCTCATCAGGGAGCATTCCGATCAGAAGGTTCATCTTCTTTCCGGTGGCTCCATGATGTATATTGACGCTGTCTGCAATGGTATTGACGACATCCCGACCGTTCGTGAGGACATCCGTCACGAGCTGCTCTACCGCTACGAGCATGAAGGCATCAACAAGATGCGCAGCGAACTCCGACTTCTCGACCCAGAGTATTATGCCATTGTCGATCTTAAGAACCCTAAGCGCATCATCCACGCGCTTGAAATCTGTTATCAGACGGGTAAGACCTACACCTCCTTCCGTACGAATACTAGGAAGGCGCGGCCCTTTCAAGTGGTGAAGATTGGGCTTGACCGCCCTCGTGAGGAACTCTACGACCGTATCAACCGCCGCGTTCTCCAGATGATAGACGATGGCATGATAGAAGAGGCACGTCGGGTCTATGACTACCGTCACCTCAACTCCCTCAACACCGTGGGTTACAAGGAACTCTTTCAGTACTTCGATGGCAACTACACCCTTCCAGAAGCGATAGAGAAGATACAGAACAATTCCCGGAAATATGCGCGTAAACAGCTAACCTGGTTTCGTCGCGATAAAAGTATAAAATGGTTTAATCCACAACAAGAAGATGACATTACTTCGTATATTGACATGGCCGTTCAGGCTGATTTATAAGATGTGCCGCTGGTACTTCAGGCTTTATCGTGGCAGGGCATGGTACACAAAGCTGTTGCTCTTCATAGCCTCTTTTGTCTTTGCCGTCCTGCTGTTCTTCGTTATGGTAATGGTGAACTTTCTCGGACTGTTCGGCAGTTGTCCTACTCCGTACGATGTCAAGCACATAAAGAGTCCGATAGCCTCTGAAGTTTATAGCGACGATGGTATGCTGATAGGCAAGTTCTTCAACGAGAACCGCTCGCCTGTGAGCTACAACGCCATTGCTCCAGAGTTTTGGCACGCACTTGTCGATACCGAGGACGAGCGATTCTATGAGCATAACGGTATAGACCTCGAAGCCGTTCTCGGAGCCATGAAGGACGCTGCCGTCCGAAACAAGGCACGCGGTGCATCGACCATCACGCAGCAGTTGGCAAAGAACCTCTTCCACACTCGTTCTAGTCATAGCACAGGGCCGCTCTGTCACGTGCCAGGTCTTGGCATGGCTATCACAAAGTCCAAGGAGTGGTACACGGCGATGTTGCTGGAGTTCTCCTATTCCAAGGATGAGATTCTCCTCATGTATGCCAATACGGTAGAGTTCGGCGGCAATATCTATGGTATAAAAACAGCCGCAAAAGCCTACTTCAACAAGACACCGAAAGAACTCACCGTTGATGAGTGTGCCATTCTTGTCGGTATGCTGAAGGCAATTACCACCTACAATCCGCGTATCAATCCCGAGAACTCCCTGAGGCGCAGAAACGTTGTCATGCAGCTTATGCATAAGCATGGTCATCTATCTTCAGAGGAGTTGGAGCGATACTCAGCCCTGCCTATCTCCCTGTCGCTCAATTTCGACAAGACCATGGACGGCGAGGCACCATATTTCCGTGAAGCTGTGGCAAAGGAACTTGAGGAGTTTTGCGACGAGGAAGGTTATGACCTTTACGAGGACGGACTCAAGATATACACCACCATTGACACTCGTATGCAGAAATATGCCGAGCGCGCAGCATGGAACCAGATGAAGACGCTCCAGGCATCGTTCAATGCGGAGTGGGGTGGGGAAGCCCCATGGCGCGACGAACACGGAAATGCCGATGTAGAGTTTATCAACCGCACCATAAAGAAGCTGCCTGTCTATGAGCAGCTTAAGGCAAAGTTTCCTAACGATCCAGACTCCATAGACTATTATCTGCACAAGAAGCACAAGGTGAAGGTGTTCACATACGAGAACAACAAGCACTCCATTGAGAAAGAAATGTCCACCATCGACTCGCTCAAGTACATGGTCAAGTTCCTCCATTGCAGCTTCGTAGCCATGGAGCCTGCAACAGGATATGTGCGTGCTTATGTTGGCGATGTCGATTTCAATACATGGCAGTATGACAAGGCGAGAGCCATGCGACAGCCGGGGTCCACATTCAAACTCTTTGTCTATACAGAGGCTATGAACCAAGGTCTCACACCGTGTGACCGTCGCCGCGACGAGAACATCACTCTTACCGTTTGGGACTCCAAGCAGCATAAAAACGTCGTCTGGTCGCCAGGCAATGCAGGCGGCAGGTTCTCCGGCGACTCCCTTACGCTGAAGACCGCCTTTGCCCGAAGCATAAACTCCATAGCCGTCCGTCTCGGTCAGGAACTTGGTGTGGAGCGAATAGCCGAGACTGCCCATGATATGGGTGTGGAGAGCAAGCTTGACGTTCAGCCGTCGCTCGCCCTTGGTGCGTCGGATGTCACACCGCTTGAGATGGTTAATGCCTATTCTACCATCGCCAACAACGGAGTTCGTGTGAAGCCAGTTCTCGTAACCAAGATACTTGACCATGACGGAAATGTCGTCTATACATCGAAGACCAAGGAAGACCGTGCCATACCAGCCCTCTCAGCTTTCTACATGCAGCAGCTTCTTAAGGGCGGTATGCAGGATGCCCACGGCACGTCCGTTCCTCTGCGCGCCTATGTTGAGTCGTTTAGCGACACCGACTTCGGCGGCAAGACCGGCACTACGAACAATAATTCCGACGGATGGTACATGTGCGTCTCTCCAAATCTCGTTTGCGGAGCTTGGGTAGGTGGAGAGTATCGCGGCGTTCATTTCCGCACAGGCGGCTATGGCGGCAAGACCGCCCTGCCTATCTGCGGACGCTTCATGCAAGCTGTCCTCAGCGATTCCAAGTTCTACAAGTATCGCGGGCACTTCCAGATGCCGTCGGGCGTTGACTTCGACGAGGCTCTCTTTACCTGTGAGCCTGTGCGTGCGTCCCATGCCAACGACAGCCTCTACTATTCCGATGCCGACTCCATCGACTACGACGAGTATCTGGACAATCTCGATCCGGACGCCCTCATCAACGACGAGGACTTCTCGTCGCCTCGTAGCCGTGATGACGTCTATCGCGACGACGCTCCTCGTCGCCGCAACGATTACGAAGTAGATGAAGACCTCATCTACAACAATCGATAGATGAACCAACCGTTTTCAGTAGTAAGACAGTTTGTCTTCCTATAGAAAACGGTTGGCTTTCTTATGGAGGTGCGGTGCCCTTACCGCACCAACTACCGCAAAACAAATTGATGTATTTGGGTAATCATCGTTTGTTCGTTGACTTTTCTCTCCTTTCATTTCGCTATATCGTTGAAAATTAGTAATTTTGCAACGTTTCGTATGGATATAACTCAAAAAATAACTAACAATAAAATGAAAAAATTACTAACCTATCTGCGACTGTGCATGGCGGTGATGCTATGCGTGGGAGCAACGCAATCGGCGTTTGCCGATGAGGCTATTCTGTCTTGGCACTTGGGTACTAATGGAGCCGATGCTTCGAGCGCGAACTCCATTACAGGTGCCAAAGGTTCTGCTGCTGAAGGCTGGACTATCGCAATTACTGGTAATACCAGCAAGAATTGGTCAAATGGTAACGGTTCAATTTCTTATGGTGGCAAGTCTTACAAAACTCTGAAAAACTCCAACGGAGCACAGAATACAGTTACGCTTCCAGAAGGTTGTACTGCTTCTTCCGTTACTTTCTATGTGGTTTCTAATGCAGATGCCGCAGGAAAACTTTCAGAGATTAATGGCACTTCATGCAGTGACGAAGTGACCTCTTTGAAGGATTACAATAATCCAACCGTAATAACGAAGGCGCTTGACAACGTAAGCTCATTCACTTTCACGTTTAACACAAAGCAGGTTTGCTTCCTTGCTGTTGTTACTTATTCAAAGCCATCTTCAGACACCCCTTCAGGCGGTGGTTCAGATACTCCTACCCTTGACCCTGATTCCAAGGAACTCGTTTACGATGCTTCTTACTCAGGTTCTACAGTAACCGTAGCAGAGTCTCTCACAAAGCAGGGTAACTTCAATGGCCACAACAGCTTCAAGTTCAGTTACAACGCCTCTGCCACATTCTCTGCTCCAGGCAAGATTATCACTGGTATCAAGATTACTAGCTACAACTATCCGACAGACAAGGAGGCAAAATACACTGTAACAAGTACTAAGGAGGGCTCTTCTGCTACTGTAATCACTCCTGAAGACAACAGCGTGACAAGTAGCAGCGCAAGCAGTCCGGAGGAAGTCCTATTCATTATCAATGGTGCAGAAGTGAATGAGCCGTTCCAGCTCAAGTTGGATGGTTGGTTCGACTGTTTCTCTTATTTCACAATATATTACAAGGACGGTGCTGCCACAGAGCAAACAATCCTCTCAATGTCTATCGACGGTTTGAGTCTCAATGCTACTCAGATTGCCGCTCTCAATGCAGACAAGGCGATAACTCTCAATACAACTACAAATGCCAATGACGTGGTCGTTTCTTTGTCTGATGGTTCAACAGCCACAATCACAGGCAAAGGCACTAACCAGATTAAGATAAATAACAACTGGACCATCAATCTTGATAAGCATGTTTACAGTCAGGCTACTGGCGACAAGCAGAGCACATTGGCTCCTGCCCAGCCATACTACAGCACACCTTCTACTGACGGCGTGTTCTCTGTGAATATCGGTGGTGACAGTCGTTTCAAGATTAATCCTGGAACATACACTATCACTGCTCCTACAAACGTAGTCATCAAGCAGGTTACGTTCAACAGTATCCAAGAGAACTATGACGGCGACAACAACAGTACTATTGCAGTTTCTGCTACATCAGGAACCGTAAACGCTCCTTTCTTCAATGTTCTCGACCGCACAAACCGCAATCTGAAGTTTACAGTTGACAATGCAGAGCCGGGAGCTTCCGTATCATTTACTATCGGTGGTTCTAGACAGAAGGCATTTGCGAGCCTCGTCATCGACTATGCTGAAACTGCAATTGCTAATGCTCCAGTGGTGCAGTCAACAAGCAAGACTGATTCCCAGCATAAGAACCACTCAACTGTTACAATCACTTTCGACCATGCAGTGGCAGAAGCTATAGCAAATGTAGAAGGTTCGGCTTGCCGCATCCAGGGACTCGGCACACCAACACTGAAGATTGGCGCTTGGAATCTCCCATGGAACGGCACTTCCACACTCGTACTTCCTGCAGGCACAGTGAAGGATGCTTATGGCAATACAGTGGCAGAGGATATAACTATTGATATAGAGGTTGGCACTGAGCAGCCGGTAATCATTTCAAAGTATGACTATATCGTAAGCAATATTACTGAGTTCAAGGCTGCCCTTGACGCTACAAAGAACAACGGCACTGACCGCAAGACCATCTTCCTCAAGAACGGTACTTACAATGCAAACGACCTCGCTACTGGCACTTCTGCATCTGCAATCCAAGCTTGCCAGCTCAAGGTGGGCAAGAACATCAACCTCATTGGTGAGAGTGTGGAAGGCGTAAGCATCATCTATACTCCTTCTGCAGAAGGTATGGGCGAGCGTACTATTGAACTCACAGATGGCGACTATGCTCAGGACATCACATTCCGCACAGGTATTGCTGTGGGTCAAGGTCGTGGCGTAGCTCTCTACACATCTGGAAACCACATTATCATCAACAACTGTCGTGCTCTCGGTGGTCAGGATACATACCTCACAGGCGGTTCTTGCTACTGGAAGGGCGGTGTCATTGAAGGTACTACAGACTTCATCTTCGGTAATGGCGACTATCTCTTCGACGGCACTACAATCTCTACTCTCAGTGGTCCTATTACAGCTGGCAACCATCCTGCTTCTCAGGAATGGGGCTATGTCTTCAAGGGCTGTACCATCAAGGCTGGCAAGAGTGGTATGAAGGACGGTGATTACCTTCTCGGTCGTACTTGGCAGGGTGAGCCTCGCGTTGCCTTCATTGATACTGACATGAAGATCACTCCTTCTGCAAATGCTTGGGGACCAATGGGCGATGCAAGCAATACATGGCTCTATGAGTACAACTCTACAAAGAACGGTGCTGCTGTAGATCTTAGCAATCGTTTCTGCTCAGACTCAAACAACCAGACACATAAGGGCACTGACTACGTTCTCACAGCTGCTCAGGCTGCTGAGTACAAGATGGAGTATATCTTCGGTGAGGTTGACGGTTGGTATCCTGCAGAGGAAATGCCTTTGAATCTCGTTGAACAGACCGTAAGTGTCAATGCTACTGCAGGTTGGGCAACCTTTGCTTCTGCTGTAGATTTCACTGTAAACGAAGCTAATGAGGTATATTATGCTACTGCTAAGAACGATGCAGCAGTAACAGTAGTAGCTCTTGAGGCAGGTGCTAAGGTGAAGGCCGGCGAAGGTGTCCTTGTGAAGGGTGCAGGTGAACATACATTCGCTGCTACTACAGATGCTGAAGCTATCAGTGGCAACATCCTTGAGGGTGTTCTCGTGGCTAAGCAGCTCGCTGCTGGTGAGGGTTACATCCTCGCTCTTGAGGGCGGTAAGGCAGTGTTCTCACTCTGCTCTGCAGGTACTCTCGCAGCTGGCAAGTCTTATCTCCCTGCAGGTATTCTCGCTGCTCCTGTCCTCAAGATCGTGTTCGACGATGATGAGGCTACTGCCATCTCTTCTATGCAGAATGCAGATTGCGCAGTGCAGAACAGGTACAACCTCGCTGGTCAGAAGGTTGGTGCAAGCTACAATGGCATTGTTGTCAAGAACGGCAAGAAGACTGTTGTGAAGTAAAACTTTAACTAAACACAGGTTGTATTGAAAAATATCGCAATTATGAAAACATATATCAAACCGGAAATGGAACTCATCGAGGCTTTTGAAGAATGCCTCCTCGCAGGTTCGCCAGAAATCCCAATAGGTACGCCAGGTACAGACCCAAGCGAGTCGCTTGCTCCTAGCATAGGCGGTCTTCTTGAAAACGATGAGGACGCAGAATAAACTGACGAGGATTTTTAGCGCACCTCCATAGCTTCGCTGCAATGGAAACGATGCCCCATGGCATCGTTAAACAGCCGCAACAGCTTCGCCGCACGTAAGACTCTACAACGACATATAGGTATATAAAAGATTACAGCGACTATTTACTTCAATATGAAGTGATAGTCGCTGTAACTATATTATATAGATGGTAATTCCTATGGTTGTTAGAATGCTAACGGTTTACTTCACAACAATTACCTCTTTAGCAGTCTTCAGTCCTGTGCCGCTTACAGTGAGGGTGGCGTTGCCAGGAGTCTTTCCTGCCTCAACAACTACTACGAGTTCGCCGTGGAACGCCTTCATGGTAGGGTTTACAAACACTTCGGTAGAGGTGGCGTCACCATTGCAGCATGAGTTGAAACGGGCTGCTCCCTTGACGGAGAATTTCAACTGGTTTGCAGCGTCAGGGCAGAGGTTGCCGTCCTTGTCAACGACACGGACTGTGACGAACGACAGGTCAGGGCTGTCGATAGCTTTGCCCGCAGCATCGGTTGGAGTGGCACTAATCTGTCGGCGGTCGGCAATGAGTTCCAAGTGGTGTGGCTTGCCTGCTGTACGTACAACCTTGGTTTCGGCAGCGTTACCCTTTTCATCGTAGGCAACAACCTTCACCTCGCCCGGCTCGTATTTGACGTCCATCCAGCGGAGGCGGTAGCGGTCAAGACGGTTCTTGCCCTTAGGTGCATCAGGATTAGCGAATACGGAATAACCGCCCCATGGCATTGGTTCCTTGACGCGGTCGGCAAGATAGTCGTCCATGCTTACGTCCTGCTTACGGAGTCTGCCCTGACTCTTGCCGTTGATGAAGAGCTCTGCCTCTGGATAGCTAGTATAGACGAAAACAGGCGTTACCTCACCTTCGCGACCTTTCCATGTCCAGTGAGGAAGAACGTGGAGTGTCTGCTCAGTAGTATTCCAATGTGTGCGGTAGAGGAAGGCGCGATCCTTAGGCAGTCCAGCAAGGTCGTAAATGCCGAAATAAGAAGAGCGCGAAGGCCAGTACTCATCGTATGGGGTAGGTTCGCCAAGGTAGTCAAAGCCTGTCCATACGAACTCGCCTATGACCCAAGGCAGCTTGTCCTGGAACATCCAGTCATCATCAGGAAGGTTGCTCCAGATGCAGGACTCGAGGTCGTAGCTTGAAATCTGTCCGTCGTCATATGCTGTGCCATGCTCCTCCTTGACCGGAAACTTGTAAACGCCGCGAGAAGAAATGGTAGATGCTGTTTCTGAACCGAGTACGAAGCCTTTCGGAGTTTTCTTATAGCCGTCGTGGTAAACATGCAGACGGTAGTTGAAGCCCGGAACGTCCATCTCCTGCCATACACCGCTCCACATAGGTGCATCGCCACGATCGCAACCTTGCGTACAAGGGCGTGTGCCATCGAGACGGTGGACGAGCTGCTGCATGAGACGTGTGTATTTCAGACCTTCTGCTGTGCCCTGTTCCGGAATCTCGTTGCCAATGGAGTACATGACGTTGGAAGGATGGTTGCGGTTGAGAAGTACGAGGTTGGTGATGTCGCGTTCCCACCATGGCTTGCCGTCGCTGTTGACGCTCTGCGTGTCAACTTTGTCGAAGAAGCGGGCATAGCCGTTCTTGCACTTTGGGTATTTCCACATGTCAAAAGATTCTGCCATAACCATCATGCCCATTTCGTCGCATATCTCCATCTGCCATGGGGCAGGAGTGTTGTGAGAGGTGCGGATGGCATTACAACCCAAATCCTTGAGTAGGGAAACCTGTCGGCGGAAGGCTGCCTTGTTGAACGCCGCGCCTACAGGGCCGAGGTCATGATGAAGACAGACACCCTTGAACTTGAGTACCTTTCCGTTGAGCTTGAAACCTTCAGCAGAGTAGGAAATGTCGCGAATTCCGATCTTGGTTTCCGCCTTATCCCAAACCTTGTCACCTTCTGACAGTTCGGTGACGAGCGTGTATAGGGTAGGGCTCTCAGGACTCCAAAGGGCGGCGTTCTTAAGTTCTAAGACGACGTTGGCTAGCTTTGAGTCGTTGAGTCCTGCTTCATTGCTTGCAACTACTTCGCCTGTCGCAGAGAGAAGCTTCTGTGTAATCTTTAAGTCCTTGTGGTTCTTGACAACTGCGTTTGACGTAACCTGAATGCGGGCAACGGCAGCCTTGGTGCCGTCCGCGTTGATGCCGCTGAGCATGGTGGTGCGAGCGAATGTGCCCCACGTCTCAAGATACTTCTCCTTGTGGAGTAGGAGTCTCACAGGGCGTATGATTCCCGCTCCGGGATACCAGCGTGATGATTCCTCGATGTTCTGAAGATGGACGGCAAGGGGGTATGTTCCTGCCGCACAGCCGTTGGTGGCCTTCGTAATGTCGAGCTTGAAGACGTTGTAGCCGTAAGCCCAGAAGCCGACATCCTGTCCATTTACCCAAACGTGTGGCTCTGCCATGGCTCCGTCAAAGACGAGCTCTGCATTGGAATATCCTTCGGGAATAGTAATTTCCGTACGATACCAGCCTTCGCCTATCCATGGCAGACAGCCGGAACGACCGGTCTTCTCGGTAGCCTCTTTCTCGCCGTTCTGCTCTATGCGCACAACCTGCTTGTCAATGTCTTTGTCGAATGGACCTGCTATAGCCCAATCGTGGGGAACGGTGACGCTTTGCCATTTTGCGTCGTTGTATGATGCGGCTTGTGCTCCCTCGGCAGGTCCGCGCTGGAACTTCCAACCTTCAAGGAGCATGGTCTCGTTGCTTTGGGCGTAGGATGTAAGAGCTACAGCCGAAAAGAGGAGAGTAGAAATGATTGCTTTCATTATTAAAATATATAATTATTCTTTAAAAAATATTTATGTCATTAGGCATCATCACCTTTGCTTGTCATAGTCTATGGCTTTCTTGTCAGACTGGACGAGGTCTATGTCCCAGTTGTCTGTGC
Source organism: Prevotella sp. (assembly GCA_045597565.1). Taxonomy (GTDB): domain Bacteria; phylum Bacteroidota; class Bacteroidia; order Bacteroidales; family Bacteroidaceae; genus Prevotella. The sequence goes on from JAZLKJ010000006.1 coordinate 28,227, forward strand.
GGAAAGAACTTACAGGGATGCCGTCGCAGAAGAGATCGCCATGAACCCAGTCTTTAAAGGCGTAGCGGACGGCGCGAGGGTTCTTTACCTCAGGACAGGTGACGATAACCTTAGAGCGCTGCACCTCTGCCTTGGCAGGATGGAAAACCTTGTCGGCACCTGCCATCTCGAAGCACTCGCTGTAGTAGCCTTTCTCGCCGTAAATCCACATATCTGCACGTTCGAAGGAGATGGTGCAAGTGTCGCCAGAAACGGTCATGTCCTTATAATAGGCACTCTTGGACGTGAGCCCCTTTACGCCGTAGGTGTTGTCAAGGGCGAGAAGGGCGAGTCGCATTCCGGCAAGGTTCTTCTTGCGAGGATGAATGCCTGTCTCCATGCCGCAATCCATGAGGACAGCCATGCCTGAGTTAGGAATCATGAGCTCTGCCTTTGACTGCTGCTCGCGGAGTAGGGCAGAGTTTGGCTTCATGTTGACGAGGGTATAGTCGTATGGAGCTATTTGGCAATAGTAGAATGGGAAGGCACCCTGCTGCCACTTCTCGCGCCAGCCATAGACCATCTGCGACATCATGTCGGCGTAAGTCTGGAAGCGTGGCACGTTGTCCTCGCCCTGATACCAGATGCAGCCGCGCATGGTATAGCCGACGATAGGGTGGAGCATACCGTTGTAGAGTACGGTAGGAGTGCGATTCTTCGACTTTACGTCGGCTTCGCTCTGTGGTATCTTTGCGTCAGGGAAAGCCTGTAACCACTCAGCAGTCATCCAAGCCTCGCACGCAGAACCGCCCCAAGCGGCTACGATAAGGCCTACAGGAACGTTGAGAATCTGGCGAAGCTCCTTGCCGAAATAGTAAGCCGTAGCGGAGAACTCGCGAACGGATTGCGGCTCGCTCTCCTGCCACTCGCCTGTAACATCGTCCTTCGGAGTAAAGGACGAGACGCGCTTGATGGTGAAGAGTCGGAGGTTAGCATCTTTGCTGTGAAGAATGTCCTCAACGGCATTTTCTACAGGTTGATTCTTGAAGCCCTTCATAGGCATCTCCATGTTGCTCTGTCCGGAGCAAATCCACACTTCACCGACGAGAATGTTGCGCAGTATGACAGTGCTACTGTCGCCGGTGTCGATGAGAGGAATTGACGTACCTGTAGCATCGTTGATGGTCTTCTTGACTGAGTTTGCTATCTGGTTAGTCTTCTTCTCAATTTTCTTCTTGGTGCGGTCTGAAGACGAAACATACTTGTCGCTTTCGCTGATGCTTATCTCGTAAGGACCGCCGGCAGCAGGAGTGAGGATGGAGGCTTTCCACTTTCCGTCGCCGTCGGCCTTTACGCTGACGTAAGTGGCGTTTTCCCAGTTTGCCTTTATCGTGACGTAATGGTTTGGTTCGACTGTTCCCCAAAGGTTTGCCTTGCTTTCGCGCTGTAGAACCATGCCGTCAGAGAAAATCTTCGGTAGGGTAACCTTCGCTGAAAGAGCAGTGGAAACGAGAAGAAGGAGAGTGAGAAATATGTGGCGCATATCTTTAGTATTGATATTTATTCAAAAGTTTTAATCTCGAGGTTGTTGTCGGAAGGGAGGCAGAGAAGGCCTTCGGTCTTTGTAGCGTCTGCCTTATAGTGCTGCCAAGAGAGCTTGCTCCAGTCAATGGCACCAGTATGCTGAGCTACAGGAACATGAGGGATGGCTGTACCGTCGGCAACGAGCACTATGATAGGAAGAGCACCTGCCTCGATGTGGTTCCATCCAGATGAGTAAACCTTGCCTGTCTGATAGTCAATCCATTTCTTGCCACCAGGAAGATAGACATCGCGGCTTTTCACGTCCTCAAGGAGCGGAGCAACGAGCATGCTCTTTCCGAAGAGATACTCATCTTCAATTAGCCATGCGCCGGCATCCTCAGGATATTCCACGAAGAGTGCGCGCATCATAGGAAGTCCGCGCTCCGTGCAGTCTTTCGCCTGAGCATAGACGTAAGGCATGAGCTTATACTTCATCTCGGCAGACGAGCGGTAGAGGTTGCGGAACTCCTCTGGATAGAGCCAAGGTTCCGTAGGAGGTGCACCGTGGATGCGGCTGTGGGATGTGAGGAAACCGAATGGAAGCCAGCGGCCGAAGAGGTTCTCCGGAGAAGATGTCACGAATCCACCGATGTCGTGACTCCAGAACGAGAAGCCGCTAAGACCGATGGAAAGCATGGAGCGCATTGTGCCCTGCATACCTGTGTTTGTCGTTGCAGCATCGCCGCCCCAATGGAGTGGATAGCGCTGAGAACCAGCCCATGCGGAGCGTGCCCACATGATGTTGTTGCCCGTAACCTGCTTAGTGATGTCGGCAACAGCCTTGTTGTAACGGAGCGGATAGATATTGTGCTCGTAAAGACCGCCGCGACCGTTGTGGTAAATGCCCGCAAGCGGTGCGCCTTCGCCAAAGTCAACCTTTATGGCTCCAACGCCAATCTTCAGCAAGCCAGCGAGTTTCTCCTGATACCATTTTACCGTTTCTGGGTTTGTGAAGTCGAGCACGGCATCCTCGTAAGGAGAGCTGCCCTGCTGATTGTGAACGTATAGGTCTTTTTCGATGAGTTCCTTGTAGTAACGGTTGCCAGGTGTGAAGTAAGGAAGCTGCCAGAGACAAGTGTGGAAGCCCTGCTTCTCCATGTCCTTGAGCATCTTCTCTGGGTTCTTGAAACGATCCTTGGCAAACTCATAGTCGCATTGCCAGTCAACGCCGAACCAACCTGTGTCGAAGTGGATGACATCGCTTGGAATCTTTTCCTCGCGAAGTTTCTGTGCCACTTCACGACCTTCCTTCTCAGAGAAGTAAGTGATGCGGCTCATCCATGTGCCGAAAGACCAAAGTGGCGGCATCTCTGGGCGACCGACGAGAGCTGTGTATTCACCGAGAATGTCCTTTGGTTCGCCGAGCATGATGAAAAGATCCATCGTCTCGTCTGCCATGAACAGCTTCTGCGCGCCGATGTAAGAGCGACCGAAATCGCAAGTTACAGGAGCGGATGTATGAATGAAGACGCCATAGCCGCGGTTAGAGAAATAGAACGGAATAGGCTTGTACTGGTCGGGTGTTTCAGGACCTTGTGGGTCAGTAACGAACATATTGACCTTCTGGCCAACCTTGTTGAGCGGAGTGAACGATTCGCCGCAACCAAATATCTTCTCGCCCGGCTGGAGAGAGAAAACTGGATTGACGGAGCGAGTGTTATCAGAACCGCGTTTGATGAATGAGAAAGGACCGACTTTCACCTGAGTGGAGTCGTTGTCGCTCCATACGCGAGATTGCGTGAGAAGCTTGCCCTTGCTGTCGCGAAGGACGATGCGCCAAGGGTGAGTCTTTATCTCAAGAGAACCTTTGGCTGACTTTAGAACATAGCCGTCGGCTGTCTTCTGCGACTTCCATGCCGCGCGATCGACGGCAGGTTCCTTTACGAGCATGAGTTCGTCAGGATTCTCCTTTACAACCTTCGATGTGTAGATGCGCAGACGGATGGTGTTGTCGTTGACAGGGTCTATCTGGAAGTCTAGGACTGGATCTTGCGGATAGGCAGTGTCAGGGAAGTCGAGCATCTTCAGCGGCTGGTGAAGATAGGTGTTTGCATTGAACGCCTGACGAGGCATGAGCTGATGGCGCATCCACTTGAGTTCACCCTTGCCGGTTGAAGGGTTGAAGCTCGCCATGCTGTCGGCGAAGAAATAGATGTTGGAGAGGTCAGAGAAGTCCTGACTCATGTCGATAGTCTGATTGAGTAGGTAACTTGTTCCTGACGACTGCTTCTGCTGAGCTGCAAGCGATAGTGGTGCAGCTAAGAGTGCAGAGAGAGCAAGAGTTTTAATTGTTTTCATATAGAATGTTGGTTAGTTTTTTACAAAATAGTATCAGTTTGTTTTTAGATTAATTCTCGTTTTCTTCTATCCTCCTGGTTTTAAGGGTTTTAGGATTTTCGGAAATTTCATCGGCACTTTTGGAAAAAAAACATATGAGTTTTGATGCAAAAGTCATAGGTTTTTGATGCAAAAGTCATAGCGTTTTAAGTCGTTTTCCTATGAGTTTTTGAAAGCAAGCCTATTCTGACAAAATAGTATCAACCGGAAACCTCTCTTACAACTCCTTCCTCTACGCGGAAGAGTTTATGGTCGAAAGCTTGGCGTTTGATGATTTTATCGAGTCGCTCGCTGTTTGTGTCGGTGATAAAAATCTGTCCGAACTCGTTGCTTGCTACGAGCTGCACAATCTTCTCCACGCGGTTGGCATCAAGCTTGTCGAAGATGTCATCGAGGAGAAGAATAGGCTTTGTGTGCGCTCCGTGGGTGTAGAGGTAAGTATATTGGGCGAGCTTTAAGGAAATGACGTAGGTCTTGTTCTGTCCCTGACTGCCTTCCCTTCGGATAGGAAAGCCTCCGAGAAGCATCTCTATGTCGTCTCTGTGGCTGCCATGTAGCGAATAGCCAACGGCGAGATCCTTCATTCTGTCGCGTTGTATTACTTCGAGCAAAGGTCCGCGCTGGCAGTGTGACTTGTAATGTAACTCAACCTGCTCGTGATCTTCCGAGATGATGGCATAGTATTTCTGGAATAGAGGCGTGAGTTGTTCTATAAAGTCGTTGCGTTTGGCATAAATCTGCTCGCCGTAAAGCGCCATTTGCTCCTCCCAAAGTGTGAGAAGTTCTGTGTCGCAATCCTCCTGTTTTAGGAGGGCGTTGCGTTGCTGTAGAGCCTTATTGTAGTTGTTTAGGATGTCGATATAGGTGTTGTCACATTGGGAAATAGCCACGTCCATCAGTTTCCTGCGGTCTTCGCTTGCCCCCTCGATAAGATAACTATCTGAAGGAGAAAGCATGATGAGCGGAATCAGACCAATGTGACTGGAGTATTTTTTATAGTCCTTCTTGTTGCGCTTGAAGTGCTTCTTCGCGCCTTGCTTCATGGCGCAATGTATGTTTTCCTTCTCTCCCTTCTCGTCCTCGTAATCGCCTTCTATCATGAAGAACTGCTCACCGTGGCGAATGTTCTGGGAATCGGCAGAGGAAAACGCTCCTTTGCAGAACGACAGATAATAGACGGAGTCAAGGACGTTCGTCTTGCCCGCACCGTTGTGTCCGAGAAAACAGTTCAGTTTCTCCGACATTTCAAGCGAAGCTTCGGCTATGTTCTTGTAGTTGAGTATGGTCAGTTTCTTTAGAATCATATTACCTCAGGTAAGGATTATAAGCCAATTCGTCTTCAATGGTAGAAGCTGGGCCATGTCCAGGATATATCTTTGTTTTTGGCGGAAGAGTGGTGGCAAGTAGATGAAGCGACGAGATAATCGTCTCATAATCTCCTCCCTCCAAGTCGGTTCTGCCTATGCTCATGCGGAAAAGCGTGTCGCCAGTGAAAGCTATCTTCTGCTCGCGATTGAGGAATGTAATGCTGCCGCGCGAATGTCCGGGAGTGGCTATCACCTCAAGTTTCTGATTGCCGTAGCTGATGGATTCTGCGGAAGTGAGCAACTTGCCGATAGGAGCAGGTTTGCAAGGCAGGTCAATGTTGAAGAATTGTCTTGCCTGCTGATTGATATCCTTCAGCATCTTTTCGTCTTCAAAATGTACCTCAGCTTTCAATCCGAAAGCATCGTAAATGTCAGGGTTGCCGAAGTTGTGGTCAAGGTGTCCGTGTGTGCACAATAGGTGGACAGGCTTCAGCTGCTCTGCCTTAATATAATTGATTATGGCGCTTGCTTCTGGTTCGTAGAATGCGCCGCAGTCAATGATGACACATTCTTTTGTCTCGTCGTCAGAGAGAATATAGCAATTCTCCTCCAACATATTGCAGGGAAATAACTTTAGCATGATGGGATAAGTTTTCAGGTTGCAAAGTTATACAAAATATTGTAAAAAAGGCAAAATGATTTTCTTTTTTTCTATTTTCCATGACAATCTTTTGCAAATAATAAAAATAATGTATAATTTTGCATCGTAATTAATCTGAAAATCAATTCCCATGAAAAAGATATTTATTACGATTTCTTTGTTCTGTCTCACTGTCAGCGCCACATTTGCCCAAGACAATGCGAAGCGAGACAAATTTATCGACGACCTCTTGCAGAAGATGACGCTAGAGGAAAAACTCGGTCAGATGAATCTTGATGTTGCCGGTGACATTGTTACCGGTGGAACGAAAGCTTCTGCCGTTGCGGAACGCATTAAGAAAGGCGAACTTGGCGGTGTGTTCAACATTAAGGGCGCGAACGAAATTCACGAACTTCAGGAAATAGCGGTGAAAAACAGTCGTCTCGGCATTCCGCTTATCGTGGGCATGGACGTTATCCACGGCTATGAGACAATCTTCCCGATTCCGCTTGCCCTTTCGTGTTCTTGGGATATTCCTGCCATTGAGCAAAGCGCGCGCATTGCTGCGAAAGAAGCTTCTGCTGATGGTATCATGTGGACTTATTCGCCGATGGTTGACATTTCGGTAGAACCACGCTGGGGACGAGTTTCTGAAGGTAGCGGAGAAGATCCATTCCTCGGTTCGGAGATTGCGCGTGCCATGGTTCGCGGCTATCAAGGCGATTTCTCTAAGCCTGAAAATATCATGGCTTGCCTGAAGCACTACGCTCTTTATGGTGCTGCAGAAGCTGGTCGCGACTATAACACGGTGGATATGAGCCGCGTAAGAATGTACAATCAGTATTTCCCACCTTATAGAGCTGCCGTAGAGGAAGGTGTTGCCAGCGTTATGACATCGTTCAATATCGTTGATGGAATACCGGCTACGGCAAACAAATGGCTTATCGACGACGTGCTCCGCAAGCAATGGGGCTTTGATAAGTTCGTGGTAACCGATTATGCTTCAATCTTTGAAATGCAAGCTCATGGCGCAGGCGATTTGCAGACAGCTTCTGTCCGCGCTCTTAAAGCAGGTACCGATATGGATATGTGCGCCCACGGCTATATCGAGACGCTGAAGAAATCACTCGATGAAGGTAAGATTACAATGGCCGAGATTGACAATGCCGTGCGCCGTATTCTTGAAGCAAAGTACCTTCTCGGACTTTTTGACAATCCATATAAATTCTGCGACAAGAAGCGCCGCGCAAAGGATGTCTTCACTCCGGAAAATCGTAAGGCAGCGCGCGATCTTGCAGCAGAAACTTTCGTTCTTCTGAAGAATGAAGGACACATCCTACCACTGAAGAAGCAGGGCAAGATAGCTCTTGTAGGTCCACTTGCCGATACGAAGAGTAATATGTCCGGCACATGGGTTGTCGCAGCCGTTCATGAGCGCTACAATACTCTCCGCGAATCCATGGCAGAGGCGCTTAAAGGTACAGGTGCTGAGCTTCTCTATGCTCAAGGATGCAATATCTGCGCTGACGAAAAGACGCAGACAGCGGCAGAGTTTGGCAAGACAATTCCAAGAATTGATGCAGACAAAGGCAAGAAAGACGCTCTAGCTGTATCAAAGGAAGCAGATGTTATCATCTGCGCTATGGGTGAAACTGCTGATATGAGCGGCGAAAGTTCTTCACGCGCTACTCTTGAACTGATGGACGAGCAGATGGAATTGCTGAAAGAACTCGCTAAGCTGGGCAAACCAGTTGTTCTGCTCAACTTCTCAGGTCGCCCTACTGTCATGACTTGGGAGCAGCAGAATATTCCTGCAATAATGAATGTTTGGTTTGGTGGTAGTGAAGCAGCCGATGCTATCTGCGATGTTGTCTTCGGCGATAAGAATCCTTCTGGACGCCTTACCATGACTTTTCCACAGAGCATTGGACAGGTTCCGCTTTACTATAACCACATGAACACAGGTCGTCCAGTGCCTGATGACGCAGAGGGTTATCGCAAGTATCAGAGTAATTACTTTGAAGTTCGCAATGGCGCCCTCTATCCTTTCGGCTACGGACTTTCTTATACAACAGTTAATTACAGCAAACCTGAAATCGGTTTGGCTAAGGGCAGAAGCATGAACGACCTTGCTACTGTAAAGCTTACAGTCAGCAATACTGGTTCTCGTGCAACAGATGAGGTTGTACAGCTTTACATCCACGATATTGATGCCACTATAGTTCGTCCGGTAAAAGAACTGAAAGGCTTCCAGCGTGTGCATCTTGAAGCAGGCGAAAGCAAGGAGATTATCTTTGAGTTGACAAGAGGCATGCTATCTTATTACGATGGCGAGGGCAATGTCGTACTTGAGCCAGGTAAGTTTGATATCATGACTGGTCCTAACAGCCGCGATGTTCAGAGCGTCAGCTACGAGTTAAAGTAGATCAATGCAAAGCGTTGGGGATATTATATATCATCACTTCCCCTCAGAGTTAACTCCAAAACCGAATAAAGCGAAATCTGCTTTCAGCGGATCTTCCGGAAATATCTTAGCCACTTCCTTGGTCAGTTTTAGTGCTGTAGCCATGGAAGTGGTTTTTGTCTGGATAAGCCCGAGTCGGTTTGCTTGCTGCATAACGTGTGTGTCGAGTGGCATAATGAGAGTTGTGCGATCAATTATGTCCGACCATATTCCGAGGTCAATAGGCGAATCTGTGCGAACCATCCAACGCAAGAACATGCAGAGTCGCTTGCATGAAGACGCTGTGTTCTTCGGCACGATATTTCCCTGAAACCAATTTGTTATTACCTCCAAGGCAGAAATAGCGGAAATCTCATCGCAATTTCCCACCTCTTTCACTATCATCTGCTTCATGCTGCCAAATTGCTCGTAGCATTCTTTCAATCTGTTTAGCACCTGAAGAACCATTCTGTTAGAATACAATCGATAGAAACAATCATCGTTGTTGGCAATGTGTTTGCGGAAAAGTCCTTCTTTTATCCACTGATGAAACTCGCCTTTGCTCGCATCAAGCAGCGATTGTATCTTTGGCAGAAACTGTTTCCTGTTGCCGTAGCTGAAGCAAGATGCCACGAAGGCAAGTGCCTCTTGGTTTAGTTCGCCATCCACTTGATGCATGAACCACGACGGATCTCCATTGATGAAATCTGCCGTCTCGTATTCCTCTGCAAGTTGCTTAATTGTTTCTTTCATGTGTGCAAATTTAAACTGTTTTATTAAAATTAAAGTGATATACATTAAGATAATATCAGAACAATATTCGTGAAAGCGAAAAAAAAGCAAAATCCTTTTGGTGTTTCAAAAAATAGTCATACCTTTGCAGCCGCTAACACGGAAAATCTTTTAAAGATTAACCTTGAAAGCAAAGCTTAGTGATGCGCTTGTAGCTCAGTTGGTAGAGCACCTGACTCTTAATCAGGGTGTCCAGAGTTCGAGCCTCTGCAGGCGTACAAAGTCCAAAGACTTTTACAAAACACTAAGCAAATGCGCTTGTAGCTCAGTTGGTAGAGCACCTGACTCTTAATCAGGGTGTCCAGGGTTCGAGCCCCTGCAGGCGTACTATTGGTATTAATTTAAAAACGGAGCAGTTAGGATACGTCTTAATTGCTCTTTTTTGTTTGTTTATGTTGAAAAACGGAAGAACCTAAAAAGATAGCTGCAAAAGTAATGCTGAATAAAGAATAAATGTAAGACAAAATGCGAAAGATAATAGGAATTGGAGAAACTGTTCTTGATGTGATTTTCCATGATGATCAGCCAAAGGCAGCGGTGCCTGGTGGCAGTACGTTCAATGCGCTCGTAAGTCTAGGACGCACTGTAGGTGTGGAATTTCCGTTTGTCCCAATAACAATGATTACGGAAGTGGGCGATGACCATATTGGCGACATCGTGATTAACTTTATGAGCAAGAATCATATTGACATCTCTCACGTCGTGCGCAACAAGGGAACTCAGACGCATATCTCCATGGCTTTCCTTGACCAGAATAATGATGCGCAGTATGAGTTCTACAAGGACCATGCCCACGCTCAACTGGATAAGGAGCAATCGGCTCATTTCCCTTTCCATGCTAATGATATTGTGATTTTTGGCTCATTCTTCGCAATAAATCCTGTAATACGTCATGTGACCTTGTCGCTGTTGCGCGAAGCTCATGAGGCTGGCGCCATCCTCTATTATGACATCAATTTCCGCAAGTCACATATTAAGGATCTTCCCGATGTTATGGAAAATATTCGCGAGAACATCAGACTCAGCGACATCGTGCGTGGTTCGGCTGATGACTTCCGCTATCTTTTTGGCACTACAGATGCGAAGGAAATCTATGAGAAGCACATCAGTCCGCTTTGCCCGAACTTCATCTTTACGAGTGGAGCGGAAGTGATTGAGGTATTCTCTCCGGGAGTTCATTCCGTTTACCGCCCGTTACGTTGCAAGACAGTCTCTACCATTGGCGCGGGCGACAATTTCAATGCAGGTGTGGTCTATGCCATAGTGCGCTACTGTTTTACTAAAGACTTTATGGAATCTGCTTTAGAACTTAACGAAGCTGGATGGGAACTCCTTGTGCGGAAAGCCCGCCGTTTCTCCGCTGCTGTCTGCCGCAGCCTTGACAACTACGTTGGCGAGAATTTTATAAAGAAGTTATAAAGACTCTATTTTAAGGTGGGTTCTATAAATTACCACCTTAAGTAAGATTGGATTTTTTTTAGGCTAAATGGTGAAATGTGGCAGAATAATTTGCAGATTACGAGAATTTGTGTAATTTTGCCATATAAAACAAGATTAGACGCAAGAAAGTCAATATACAAGAGCAAAAATGTCAATATATAAGGAAACCATAGACTATCTGTATAACTCCACTCCGATGTTCCATAAGGTGGGTAGTGCCGCCTATAAGGAAGGGTTGGAGAATACGCTCGCGCTAGATGAATATTTCGGTCATCCGCATGAGAAATTCAAGACCATCCATGTGGGAGGAACCAACGGCAAGGGCAGTTGCTCGTCGATGATTGCTTCTTACCTTCAGGAATTGGGCTATAAGGTGGGACTTTATACTTCGCCACATCTTTTTTCTTTCCGTGAGAGAATCCGCGTGAACGGTGAGATGATAGCGGAGAAGGATGTTGTGGACTTCGTTGACGGTTACCGCCATTTCTTCGAGCCGCTGATGCCGAGCTTCTTTGAATTGACTACGGCTATGGCATTCAAATATTTTGCTGATCAGAAGGTGGATATAGCAGTGATAGAAGTTGGTTTGGGCGGAAGACTAGACTGCACGAATATCATCCGTCCGATACTGTCTGTCATCACTAATATCAGCCTTGATCATACGGCGCTTCTAGGCGACACTCTATCGTTGATTGCCAAGCAGAAAGCCGGCATAATAAAGCACGGAACTCCAGTTGTTATCGGAGAAACCACGCCAGAGACAAAGGTGGTGTTCAGCAATGAAGCGACGGAAAAGGAAACAGATATCTACTTTGCAGAAGAGGAAACTACGATGCTGGAGGTGGAGGAATACTTCAAGGATTGCGAACTCAAGGGAAACTATCAGAAACTTAATCTCCGAACAGTGCTGACTGCTGTGAAGAATATTGTCCCCCTCCGACTTCCCCACAAGGAGGAGGGAAGCGCCCTAGACATGGATTCGGTTCTTGAGCGGCATTCAGTCCTCCCCCTTGTTGGGGAGTTAGAGGGGGTATTTCGCTCTGCTTTGCGGAATATAAGCAAGAATACCAGCATTATGGGACGCTGGCAGACGGTTAGCGAACAGCCGAAGACCATAATAGATACTGGTCATAACAAGGCTGGATGGGAGTTTGTCTCACAGATGCTTTCCGACTGCGTGAAGAATTGCGATACGCTCCGAATAGTCTTCGGAATGGTGGACGACAAGGATGTTGATTCCGTGATGCAGATGCTGCCGAAAGAGGCTACGTATTATTTCACACAGGCACAGTCGCACCGAGCTATTCCTTGCAATATTATAAAAGAGAAAGGCTTGGCACTTGGACTTAGTGGTGAAGCTTATCCGACATCAGTTGAGGCTTTCAACGCAGCAAAGAACGATGCTACAGAGAACGATGTTATCTTCATCGGTGGCAGCAACTATATAATCGGCGATTTGAAACTGTAACCCGCACTTCTTTTAATCCTTTGGAAAAATGAAAAACGAAATACTCTCTCTGCGCAAGCAACTCAACGAACATAATTATAACTATTATGTCAAGAACATGCCCACAATCTCCGATATGGAGTTTGACGAAATGATGCATCGATTGCAGGAACTTGAAGCGCAATGTCCTGAAATGTACGATCCGAACTCGCCAACTCAGCGTGTTGGTTCCGACCTGCAGGAAGGTTTTGCTCAGCGTGAACATAAACATCCTATGCTCTCGCTTGCCAATACCTACAATTTCCAGGACGTTTCCGACTTCTACGATTCCGTATCAAAAGGACTCAATGGCGAACCTTTTGAGATTTGCGCCGAGATGAAGTACGACGGACTTTCCATCTCGCTGACTTACATAGACGGAAAGCTTGCATACGCCGTAACGCGTGGCGACGGCGTGCGTGGTGATGATGTTACGCAGAATGTCCGTACGATACGCTCTATTCCGTTGCAGTTGAACGGAGAGAATGTGCCTAAGGAGTTTGAAATTCGTGGCGAGATCTTGATGCCATGGGAGAGTTTTGAACGGCTTAACAAAGAACGCGAAGAGCAGGAAGAACAGCTTTTTGCCAATCCGCGTAATGCTGCAAGCGGAACGTTGAAGAGCAAGGATCCAAAGGTCGTTTCGGACAGAAAACTGGACGCTTACCTCTATTATCTTTTGGAAGCAGATGCTACATGCAACAACCACTACGAGAGTCTGCAGTTAGCTTCAGACTGGGGGTTCAAAGTGTCGTCTGGCATAAGGCTTTGCAAAACCAAAGAGGAAGTGTTTGACTTCATAAACTATTGGGACGAGGAGAGAAAGAAACTTCCAGTGGCAACAGATGGTATCGTGCTGAAAGTGAACTCCTTCCGCCAGCAGAAGAATCTTGGTTATACTGCAAAATCTCCTCGTTGGGCTATAGCCTATAAGTTCAAGGCAGAGCGTGCTTGTACCCGACTGAATTCCGTTTCTTATCAGGTGGGCAGAACAGGCGCAGTAACTCCTGTTGCCAATATGGACGCTGTGCTTCTTTCCGGAACTACTGTCCGTCGTGCAACGCCCAACAACGAAGACTTCATCCGCCAGTTTGACCTTCACATCGGCGATTATGTCTATGTGGAGAAGGGCGGCGAAATCATTCCTAAGATTGTTGGAGTGGATATAGACCAACGACCAATAATCGCGCAACCTGTGGAGTTTATCAAACGCTGTCCTGAGTGTGGGGCAGAACTGGTGAAGATGGTTGTGGCAAACAAGTCATCAAACCAACAGCCGGTAGAATCTTCTAACTACTATTGTCCGAACAGCTCGTCTTGTCCGCCGCAGATAAAAGGTCGCATAGAGCATTTTGTCTCACGTAAGGCTATGAATATCATGGGCTTAGGCAGTGAGATAGTTGAACACTATTATAACAGCAGACTCATTCGCAACTGCGCAGATCTTTACGAGCTTCGCGTTGAACAACTGAATGGCGATGGCAGTAAGCAGAAGTCTGCCCAGAATGTTATCAATGCCATTGAGGAGAGTAAGCAAGTGCCGTTTGAGCGCGTTCTGTTTGCCCTTGGCATTCCGCAGATTGGAGAGACAACGGCGAAGGTTTTGGCGCGCAAGTTCCAATCGCTTGATAGTCTTATGGCTGCCGATATACAGACGCTTACCGATGTTGATGGAGTGGGGCTGGTACTCGCTGAGTGCATCATGCGCTACTTTGCTGACACTCAGAACATGGAGATTATAGAACGCCTTCGTGGCTATGGCTTGCAGTTTGAAATCTCTGAGGAGCAGCAAGCAGCGCAAACCACAAAGCTCGCTGGCTATTCCATCGTCATCTCCGGTGTTTTTGAGCACTACAGTCGTGATGAGTATAAGGCGATGATTGAACAGAACGGAGGCAAGAACGTCGGCTCTGTCAGCAAGAAGACTTCCTTCGTCCTCGCTGGCAGCAATATGGGCCCGTCGAAACTCGAGAAAGCCCAAAAAATCGGAGTGAAGATAATCAGTGAAGATGAATTCCTTGCCATGCTTGCATGACGGAGTGCCATGCTCGCATGACGGAATTAATATCAGTTCTGTTTGTCAACTTTATAGTTTCAGTCCCTTCTTGCCGAGTGCGATCATATTTTCGCAATGGCGGCGGTTGCGGATGTTTAGGTCTTCGTCCCACACGAGGAGGTCGGGGAGAGAGACCGCGAAATAGTCCATGCGAATCTCATCGAAATAGTGCTGTTTGCCGTAGTTGATGAGCTTGAAGAAGAGGCCGCGGGCTTTTGCTTCCTCGCCGAGAGCGCGGTAGCAGAGGGCTGCAAAGTAAATCTTTTCAGGCTTGGCATCGTTGTAATATAGGGCAGCTGCTGGTTCAGTAGGTCCAATGGTTCCTTTCTGCCACATCTCACGGGCCGTTTCTTCATCGCCAAGTAGGTGGTGGGCATTGCCGAGATAGTAGTAGAAGTCGTTGTCCTGCGCACCGTAGAGCTTGCCCTCGCCAAGGTTGTGAGGGAAAGTAAGGCACTCGTTGAGGAGGGCTATGGCGCGGTGGAGAGCGGAAGGGTCAGCATCGTTAGACGCGGGAACGATTGATTTTTTTATGAGGGCTTTCGCCATTTCGAGGCGGGAGAGTTGGTATTGACCGCTTACCTTACCTTCGCCACCTTCCCACGGATGGAAGATGTGAGTGTCGATGATGTTTTTGGCTTCCTCATATCTGCCGAGTTGGTTGAGGAGAGTGGCATGTTCAAGGATGAGGTCGTCGCGCTGGGCGATAATCTCTGGTATTGATTCGTAGCGCATGAGACGATCTTCATATGGGCATTCTAGCTTTTTGTAGAGCTGGTCAAGCTCCATGAAGATGCGGGAGTCTGATTGATCAAGTGCGAAAGCCGTTTCCATTTCCTCCAAGGCACGGTCGGCATCGTGCTGCTTGTTGTAGTAAAGCAGGGCGAGGTTGCGGTGTACGGTAGGGTATGAAGGGGCTATCTTAGCACTTTGAGTCCAGTACTCCAACGCCTTGTCGTACTGGCGCTTGTCATAATAGAAATTGCCAAGAAGGTAAGCTGCGTTTGCATCGTCAGGATTGAGTCGGAGAGCTTCGGTAAGCACGATGACGTCCTCTATACGATTAGGGAAACAATAGTCTGTGCTCTGGCGTGCTGCTTCGGCAAGGGTGTCGTTCATGACGTACTTGCCATTCTCACAGCATTCTGCATAAGAGAGATAGTAGTAGGTCATAGGAGTGGCAATGTCTATCTTTATGGCATGTTTTAGGAAACTTGCTGCCATCCACCAGATACCAGAAGCCAGACAGTCAAGTGCGACCTCGTGGTAGTTGTTGACATCGTTGTGCATCAGCTCGTATGCCTCGTGGTTGTACTGATGGAACAAACCGTCAGGTTCATTGCGTTTATTGATTATGCATGCATAGTTGAATGGGTTGATGGCAAGCGATTCGGCGATGAAACGCTGCTGTTCGCTGAGGTTGGAAACTCTCTCAAATGAGAGGTAGCAACCCAATATCTCGGTCTTGAGGGCGCGAGCCTTGTGGTTATGCCAGCCGTAGATGAGGGATTTGTCAACCTCGTTGAGGGCGTCACGGAGGTGGTTCTGCATAAAGCTAATCTGTGCGCACATCATGAAGCCTGCCTGCTGCCAAGCTGCGTTCCAAGTGGATTTGTATGCCCAGTCATAGGCTTCTTCAAGTTTTGCACTACCCTTTGGCGTGTTTATACCTTCCAGCATGGCTTGAAGCTTAAGACAAAGAGCAAGGTTATAGATCGGTTCGCCGTCGTAAGGGTTGAGGTTCCTCTTCTGTAACACCTTCACCGCTACGCGGAAATAAGGCTCTGCCTTGTCAAGACGACCTCTGCGCAAGTACCATAAGCCCATGGCATTGTTGCAGCGTACATCAATAGGGTCGCGACGAAGAGCCTCCTCGTAATAGTCGAGAGCCGACCATGTTGCGTGGCGGTACTGCTCAAGATGGAGTCCGGTGAGGAACAACTGTTCTGTAGTCTTTATTTCCTCTGGTCGGAGAGCGGCTTCCGCAGCGTCAGGTATAGGCTTTACCTTGTCGGTCTCGGCATGCCAGTAAAGACGTGTGGTGCCGGAGATGCTGACGCTAATCTCAGAGAACGGAGTGCCATGTAAGTCGATTTCGCACTTGAAGATATTCTCTGGCCAGACTCTTGCATAATCCTTGTATAGTTCTGCACCGGAATCGCTATAGACCTTAATCTCAATGCGATGAGCGGATGTGGCGAAAACCTGCAACACAGCCTTGTCTGTCTCTTCTATCTCCGTGATGTTCATGAGAATATCCTTGTTGGCATTCTTCACGATGCCTAGTTCACGATAAGGCATGAAGTATTGCACGAAGGTCTTCTCCTCGTATGGCATGAGCCAAGAGAAGTCTGGCTGGTTTTCTGTAAATACGCCCGCCATGAGTTCTATGTATGGTCCGTCCTCGTCGGTGAGGTTGCGATCCCATGCGCGACCGAAGTCGCCATTGCCCCAAGTCCACTGCTTCTTGCCCGGCGCAACGTGGTGGTCGGCAACATGAAGCATACCAGCCTGAGTGTCATTCTCATAGCCGCCTTCAAAGTTGTACTTTGATTTAGCCACCATGTAGGATGTAGGCACAAAGATGTTCTTGTAGTTGGATATGTCCACGCCTGCGGAATAGTCCATCTTGTAGTATGTGCCGGTAGCGATAGGGAAGGTGCTTACGGCACGCTTTCCATGGTCAAAAACGGCGTTTACGTCAGGTGGAAAAACCGACTGATAGGCATCGTTTACGGCAACGGCGGGGTTTGCCCACCAGAGGAAAGTCTGCGGAGTCTCGGTAGGGTTGTAGAGCCTGCCCTGTATTTCAAGGTAAGCACAGCCAGAGCGGAGCGTAAAGCCCGCTTGTCCCTGCTGATGGAACATGCGCTCGCGTTCGTTTATCCATACAGTGACTGAACCTTCTTCCATGTTCTCCTCTATCTTGTAGTCAACAGGCATGAAGGTGCTTGGACGGTGGTGCTGCGGCCAGTTGAACTCAATTCCGCCGCTGATCCACGGACCTGCAAGTCCGACGAGCGCAGGCTTGATGACATTGTTGTAGTAGATGAAATGGCGCTGCTTAATCTTGTCGTATGCCATCTGCACACGACCTCCAAGCTCGGGCAGTATCATAACTTTTATGTACTGGTTTTCCATGAAGACCGCCTCGTAGGTGTGGTCGGTCTTTTCATCGGCTATAGACTCAATGACTGGATATGGATAGACTACGCCAGAAGAACCTTGATAGACGCGCTTCTCAAGGAAAATTGGATTCTTCTCAGGTTTGCCGACCTCGTATGTCGGTATGTTGATTTGTTCTTTCCAAACTTTGACCATTATGTTGTCTGGGAATTATATTAGTGAAAGATTACTTTGTAAGTTCATGTTCGAGTTCTTCTAGGCTCTTGCCCTTTGTTTCAGGGCAACTGCGGAAGAGATAGACGAAGGCACAGAGGCAGATGAGGCTGTATATCCAGAAAGAACCGTAGGTGCCGAGGCTTTCGTTGAGGATAGGGAAAGTGAAGGTGAGCGTGCAGCAGCCTACCCATAGTGCGAATGTACAGGTGGCCATGGCTATGCCGCGAATCTTGTTCGGGAATATCTCTGAGAGCAGCACCCATGTGATTGGGCCGAGGGTCATGGCGTAGCATGAGATTGCCGCAACGACAAGCACGACCATGAGGAAGCCCTTGACCTCCATGAAGTAGCATGTGCCGAGGATGAGGTAGATAATGCCGAGACCGCAAGAACCAATGAGCATGAGCGTGCGGCGTCCCCACTTTTCCACCGTATAGATGGCAACGATGGTGAAGATAACATTGGCGATGCCGGTGATGACGATGTCCATGAACATTCCGTCAACATCATAGCCTGCGCCAGAGAATATTTCCTGCGCATAGTTGAAGATTACGTTAGTACCACACCATTGCTGGAAAACGGCAATGACGAGACCTAGTACGAGAACCTTGCGGAAGGATGGGTGGAGTAGGAGAGATAATGGCTTTTTGACTTCAGATGCAGCTTTGTCTGTCAGATTGTTTCCGATAGCGGCTCTATCACTCTTCATCTTGAGAAAAACAGGGCTTTCTGGAATGAAGAAACTCATGATGAGGAAGAGTGTGGCAGGGATAGTCTCTGCCCAAAACATCCAGCGCCAACCGGTTTCCTTGCCCCATTCAGTACTTACGCCTTGTCCGATAAGCATGTTCACTATCTGTGCGGCAAGAATACCGAGCACGATGGTCATCTGGTTGATGCTGACCATGCGACCACGAATCTCAGAAGGAGAAACTTCGGCGATATACATCGGCGAGAGTGCACTTGCGACACCGATGCCAACGCCGCCGACGAAGCGGGCGAAATTGAAAAGGGTGAAGTCGTTGAACCAACCTGTAGCAACGGCACTGACGGTAAAGAGAACGGCTGCCGTGATGAGTAGCGGTTTGCGACCGTAGCGGTCAGCGGCTGCACCGGCAACCATGGCACCGAAAAGGCAACCGACAAGCGCAGTGCTCATAGCAACGCCCTGCATGACGGAGTCGTTGCTGATGTTGAAGAATAACTCATAGAAAGGCTTTGCTCCGCCGATAACGACCCAGTCGTAACCGAAGAGTAGTCCGCCCATTGCTGATACACAACAGATGAAGTAAAGGAAAGGTTTATTGTTCATGATTTTGAGAACTATTCAGGTTTAGTGCGGAAACGGTGGTTATTTTAGTTTTGGTTTGAGCTCGTCAGGGGAATCATTGGTGAACATGTTGACAGACTTTGCACGCTTGGTGAAGAGGTTACTGATGGTCTCTATGGAGACTGTGTATTGCGGAGCGAAGTCATTGCTGTTGACATACTCTATCAGTGCCTTGCGCATTTGTCGAGCTACAGGACGAGTGTCGAGATTGTTCTGGATGTCCATCGTCGTGATGAGAAGCTTGCCGCCACCCTCTATGTTCACTTCTGCGAGCATACCGAGCTTGCGACTTACATGCCATGTGTCAATAGGCTGGATGCAAGGCTGATAGTCGGCAGGGAAATCTTGAAGGTTGATAACCTGAGCGCGGTTGAGGAGCTCGTGCCAGTTGAGATTTGCCCAATCGTCGGTAGGGAAGTTGCGGAAGAGTGGGTGAGTGGTGTCGATAGTGGCACCTGTAGTATGTGGCGGACGCATCTTGAACCAGCTTGTGTTCCAGA
>JAZLKJ010000007.1:0-10426 GCA_045597565.1 Prevotella sp.
CTACGAATTCTGCATCTTTCTTCTCTTCGCCAGCAAGTTTCTCGCCAGAGAGAGCCTTGAGATAGACGTATTGCAGAGCGTAGCAGTCGTAGATGTAAGGCGTTTCGCCCTTCTTTTCCTGCTTCTTCCACTCAATGATTTCTTTGTGAGCCTGCTTCTGGAGACAAGTCATAGCCTTGTTGAGCATGTCGCTTGTAGCCTGCTGCTTGCCAATCATGTTGTTGAGGCGCACGAAGAGTTCGCAGATTTCCGAAGTCATCCAGTAAGAAGTTTCCATTTTAGGACACCAGCTCCAACCTCCGTCGTCCTTCTGCTCGTCCTTGAGTTTCTTTAGGAGTTGCTCTTGGTTGTAAGTGAGCTTGTTCTTGTCGTAGAAGTTTTTGAGCATCTGTATGCGCTCGGTTTCGTTCTTTGCGTCCATAACCCAAGGGGTCTCGTTGAGGAGGAGAGTCTTGAGGTCTTGGTTCTTTTCGAGAGAAGAACCCGAAGCGGACGCTTCGTGAACGGTAGTTAATGAAGAGCTGCTTGCTGATTCGTTCATGCGAAGTATAGTCTGCTTTGTCTTCTCTGGCATGGCATTGAGAATGTTTGCGCCGAGAGCATTTGCATAGTAAGCGGCAGCCTTAGAGTAGATGGTTGTCTGGTCTTGGCTGTTCATGTAAGGGAGAGTCTCGAGCATAAGCCAAGCTGGATTCTCTGTCCATTCCACGGTGAGCTTCTTATCGGTAGCGTCAGCAGGGAAGAGGGTAGGGGTAGCAATAACCTCCTTGCCCGGCTTTATCATTGTTATAGACTTGGTAGTCATCACTGGCTCTACATTGTCTATAACGGCAAGGTAGCGCTGCTCGCCGTCAGAGTAGCCGTCGGCAACGGTGAAGATTTTGACGATGTAGAGAGGGAGAATCTCAGAAGCTGACGCTTCAGACACAGGGGCTGCGAGGGAGTTAGGATTATTAACGGCAGCTGCAAAGGCTTCTGGGTTGAGATTAAAGTTTACAGGAGCTGTCTTGCCGGCTTCGAGAGTGTTTGTCGTGCTTTCTGTGTAAAGGACTTTCTCGGTTTCTGGGTCAAGAATCTCGATGGTAGTCTTTGTGTTGAGAGTCTTTTCGGAGAGATTGCTGATTACAGAAGCGAGCACAGCCTTGTCGCCCTTACGGATGAAGCGAGGCATGTTTGGCGAAATCATAAGTTCCTTCTGTGCAATAATCTCGTCCTGGAGCATTCCGTTGTTCATTTCCTTGTCGTGAGCGAGTGCGCGGAACTTCCATGTAGTAGTGCTTTCTGGGAGAGTGAACTTTATGCTGACATCGCCGTTCTTGTCAGCCAAGAGCTGCGGATAGAAGAAGGCGGTCTCAGAGAAGTTGCTGCGCATCTGTATAGGCTCTGTTTTAGTAGCATCTTCAGAAGTTACCTGTATGCCAGCAATCTTTCCTGCAAGAGCGTTTTTCTTCATTGCGCCGTTACCAATGACAACAGTCTCATAGAGTGCGCCTTCGTCGTTGGCAGCTAATGATTCAGATTCGTATTTTACTGCTGGTGCTGCAAATACAGGCTGTTCTTCCACAACATCATAAACTCTAGCACCGCCAGCAGCGTTTAATGACATCATAGCCTTTGATTTGCGGTAGTATTTTCCTTCATAGCGGAAAGGCCAGATGTTGAATCTGCTAAGGTCAGGTTCATTGAAAGCGGAAATCTCGTAATAACGATTGAGTCTCAACGAAGTCGTTGTCGGACGGATTGTGCTCCATGTCGCACTTGAATAGCCTGTATTAATGTCTAGGGAAGTGTTCCATGCAGACGAAGCAATGGCATCAAGACTCTTGTCGTAGAGATTTGCAAGGAGTTGGTAATTGCCCGTTTCCTTTGTGCGAGGATTTGTAATGTTCAGCGTCCATTCTTCCTTTTGACCTGGCAGAAGCTTATTGCGGAAAGTCTTCCAAGTAACATTAAGACTCTTCTCTGGTTCTGGCTGGTAGAGA
Organism: Prevotella sp.; assembly: GCA_045597565.1. Taxonomy (GTDB): domain Bacteria; phylum Bacteroidota; class Bacteroidia; order Bacteroidales; family Bacteroidaceae; genus Prevotella. The sequence continues at coordinate 1,983 of JAZLKJ010000007.1, forward strand.
CAATATTGCTTTGAGTAAAGTGTATCGTTCTTCACCCAAGCGTAAGAAACGAGGATGTTCTTGCCCTTGACTGCCTTGAAGTCCTTGCGAATGAGCGAGTTTGAGGCGTGAAGAACAGTAGATTCCTTATGATTATCGCCTTCGAAAACATCATAGAATATCTCTACATCTTCAACGGAAGTACCGAACTGAATCGTAATCACGTCGTCAGCATCCTTGAAGTTCTGATGGGTGATGTAAGTCCAATGCTTAGTGTATTCGATAGGGGTCTTGTCGTCGAGCGAGAAGATTGTGAAGTTTGTTGTGTCGTTTACTACAATATCCTTGTATGAAGCCTTGCCCGTGAGTTGGTGCTTGCCGGAAGGAAGTGTCTTGATAGCCTCGTTAACTTCCTTTATGGTAGAGTATTGCTTCGGCTTATTGTCAATCTTAAAGGCAAGTTTAGCCTCTTTCATTTCCTTTCCTGCACTGTTCTTGACAGCTACAGAAAGACCGGAATTCTCATCATCGCGGAACTTGCTCTTAATGGAAATCTTGAACATCAGCGGCTTGTTGGAAGCAGTAAGGCTCTCTTCGCCTTCGCGAGTTTCGCCGGAAATGCTTGTTACGGCAGCTTCTATCTTATAATGATAACAGATGATGTCGTTCTTGTCGTCTATCTTTTGGTCTTTAGGAATAGCGAGTGGTACTGTAGCTTCAAACTCACCCTTGTCGTTTGTCACCACGGTGTCTCTCTTGATGTCGCCTGTGCGATAACCTCTCCACCAAGCCCACCAAGGCAACTGGCGGTCAACGGTGTAGGCAACCTTGGCATTTGCTACAGGAACACCCGCGTAAGTCTTTGCCACACCAGTAACCTTGATGGTGTCGCCAAGCTGATATTCCTTTTCGTATTTCTTGAAAGAAACCTCAAACGTAGGACGCTTGTATTCCTCAACCCTGAAATACACTTCTGTATCATCCTTATTTCCGACAGCCTCAATGTTCCATTCGCCGGTGAGTCTGTCTGTCGGAATGACAAACTCCGCAGACGCAGTGCCGAACTCATCGGTTTTTGCTTTCTTGCTTGCCACCACCTGATAGTTGGCATCTTTGAGTCTGAACTCTATTTCATCGTTTTCCACGACATTGGTCTTTGTGCCATTTGTGATTTTATGCGAGATGGCAGCTACATGAACCGTCTGACCAGGACGATAGATGCCGCGGTCGAGATAGATGTTAATTTTGTAATCTTCTTTTTCTGGAGTGTAGGAGTGGAAATTATCTGCGTAAATTCTTGTATAAGGCATGCCGTTGTCAGTGTCGGTATAAGCCACGATGCCACGGTAGCCGTTATCCTCAGTCTTGGCATTCTTTACCTCATGACCAGTCTTTGAATCTACGACAACAATTCTTTCCTTATTGTCCGGCAGACCGAGACGAATAATCTTAAGGTCACTGACGTAGAAAAGTGCGTAGTCAATAGTGTGGGTTGAAGATTTGTTAATCGCGAAACCGTCAGGATGCTTGTATGATGTCTGGTCTTTCTCGTCCTGTGATTCCAGTTTCAGCATATAGACACCGCACTTTAGAGCAGGAATGACGATGCTGTCCTTAGCCTCCGTATAGAAGTTCTCTATGTTGAAGTCTTTGGAGATTTCTATCTGTCCTTTGTAGCCGTTGCCAGATTTTACAGCATAATCCGCGAGTAGATTCTCATAGTATTTGGTACGGGTGTTTTCAGGAATATCACGACCAGCCACGTTGAGCGGAATAATGGTGAGCTTTGCCTTGCTGACGTTTTCTGACGTTATCTTAAGAGTTGTTTTCTGGTTTGTGTGTACAATGCCAGGGATAGGAGTTATTCTTAGCAAAGCTTGCTGCTCATTCTTCTCGAAGTTTTCGAATATCGCAGCCTCCTTCGTGCCAGCCCATTGCTTGCGGTAGGTCTGCAAAAGCTGGTAGCGTTCAGCAGCCGAAATATTAGAATTGTTCTTACAATACTGATAATATTGCTTTGCAAGGAGAGCTCCTTCAGGTAGATCCTTGTATTCTTCAATAAATTCAGGCAGGTTCTGATTGCCTTTATTTACATTCCAATTCTGAGCCAGATAAGCGCAAGCGCGGCGGTTGCCCTTTGTCTTATAATAGTTGTATAGGCGTTCTTGCTGGTAAGCTTCAATGCCCATCAACGATAGAATGTCACGGTTGAATATCTCTGAGCCCGAACCTTCCTTTATGATAGCGGTCCAATCGTCAGTCTTTGTGTTGGCAAGAATATCCATGTCGGCAAAGGCTTCTTCAAGATAGTAGTCAGCAGTCTTAGCTGTTCTGAAGTGCAAAGAATGGAAATCGCGGTAAATGGCGAGGTTGAAGATAGCATAAGCCACCTTATCCTTGCTTTTCGTCTTCTCGGTTTTCTTCAGAAGATTCTCTCCTATTATTTCAGCGGAGTCTGGAGCCAGTTCGTCCATTATCTCCACCCTTTTGAGTTCCGCCTTAAGCAGATTGGCGTATGCTTTCTCACTTTCCGACTTCTTTGAAATCTTGTCAAGAATCTTGAGGCAAGTCTTTGGAAGGTCTTTTGACATAGCCTGGTCATAGTCCTTCCACAGCGTCTCCAGCGACTGGGCGTTGCAGAACATAGGGAAGAAAGCTACCACAGCAGATATGAGTGCCGTGATGAATGATTTGCGATTCTTTGCCATTTTTTGAGCTTTTAGTTTACTGAGATAGACGAAATGAGCCTATTTATCGGGGCAAAGGTATAAAAAAAAGAATGAATATCGTCTTAATATAAAAGAAAATTTACAATACCGCAGTTCTTTTTAACATATATTATATGTTCGGGCGCGAGGGCTTCCTATGGGGTTTGATTTGTTTTGCTATGAGTTTTGACTTGTTTTGCTATGAGTTTTGACTTGTTTTGCTATGAGTTTTGCCTCATTTTATGCATAAAATGGATCGTTTCCCTATGCATTACAATTCAGAAGTCGTAGGATTATGACTCATCTTAAAGTGAATTTCCATGGATAACTCCCTGGTTTTAGTATGATGTTCGCCTGATTGTTGGATAATTCCACTACGCCAGGGAAGTGCTCTCGCACTACGTTGAAGCTACTCCAACCGAGTTGTTTCAATGTCTCAAAGGCTGTAGCGCCACCTTCAATGATAAGCAGGAGTTTCTGTGATTCGGCATTTCTCATGATGTTGTCCACAAGCGCTTTTACGACTTCTGCCATGGTCTTTCTCAACCTAACGGCAAAGTTCTTACCGCCTTGCGCAGGATAGTTGATAGTCAGCACGATACCGTGCTCCGTTAATAATGTACAAAGCTCGTTTTTCCACGCTTCAAGTGGACTTTTTTCGTCAGTCAGTGCAACGCTTTTCCCATAGAAAACTTCCGCTGGCATATTGCATTCAACGGCATTAAATCTGCGGCAGAGTGGGGTAGTGACGACATTTGTACTCTGTGTACTTCCGCAAACGAGAATCAAGTTGCCTTTCGTTTTTGGTTGAACGGTTTCTTCAGTTAGGTTGCCGATTTCATATTTTTCAACTATGGCGGTAAATAAATCAGCCCCTCCTGCAAGGAGTGTTTTTCCGTCTTTTCCCTTTAGCAGGGCAAGAATATCCTCTTTGCATTCAGCATCAGGCACGCCAAAAAACGTGACATCTGCTGACTTTGCAGGAAATTCCGGATCGTTGGCAAACTGTGTCTCGTTGAGTGGTACATTATTTATATAATATATTCCACCTTTTACTACTCTCCCTTTAGAAGGATTCTGTGGCACAAGCAGCAGTTTTTCGTAGTCGGAATTTCGCATGATAGCCTCGCATTCTGCTAGGATATGACCACGAAGCACAGAGTCAGTCTTCTTGAAGATTAGCACATCTTTCGGTAAATTCCTTGCGATGCGCTCCACTTCCTCTACCGCTTCCGTCTCTGTCATCTGGCGCGTGTCGGTTGCGTAAACCACCACTTCAGCATGGACTTCCGCCTGTTCCTTGCCCACCATCACCAAGCGTGTGTTTAATCCTGCTGATTTTGCAATGCCAGCTATCTCGGCAGCACCCGTTATATCGTCTGCAATTACTGCTATCATAATGCGTCTTCTTTAGCTTTAGCTTTTCGTTTTTCTTCGCTGCAAAATTAAGCAAAAGACGCGAAAAACGCAAGACTATCAGTATAAACCCGTAAAAAGTAATGTGAAATCATATCTAAAACCTTTTAAAATGATACATTTGTATCATATAAATAGTGTTTCTGCGCGCGAATATCGTTATTTTTTTATAAATTTGCGCACAAATATAATGTAAGATTATTTCCCTTTATCAGAAATCTAATCCTAAAAAAACAAATAATAAGAATACTATTATGAAAAAACTTTGTAGCTTATTTTTGGCGACCTTTCTGGGCTTTCTTACAGCTAACGCTCAGAACACAAACGCTCAGGATATGCAGTGGACTGGCACTTGGGCAACTTCTGTAGAATATACCGGACCAAGCGACATGCCTAAGAAGAGCCTGTCAAATCGTGCCGTTCGTGAGATTATCCATGTTTCTATCGGTGGCGAACTCATGCGTATGCAGTTCAGTAATGTCTTCGGCAACGAGGCTGTTGAAATCAAATCTGTTTATATTGCTGACACTAAAGATCTTTACGACATTGATGTAAAGACTGCCAAATATCTTACGTTCAACGGCAAGCGCAGCGTGAAGATTGAGGCAGGCAAGGATGTTTACTCAGACAATATCAAGTACAATCTTAAGCCACTACAGCGTCTTTCCGTAACAATCTCTTACGGAAACCAGACTCCAGAGCATGCTACTTCTCACCGCGGCTCTCGCACAACTTCTTACATCATTGAAGGCGAAGCAAAGCCAAAGTCTGATTTTGGCGTAGAATCAGCAGAGCGTCTTGACCACTGGTACAACATCGCATCGCTTGATGTCATGGCACCAAAGGAAACTCCTGTAGTTGTTGCCCTTGGCAATAGCATCACTGACGGTCGCGGAACAACTACCAACCTCCAGAACCGCTGGACAGACCGCATGGCAGAGGCTCTTGACGGAAAGGTTGGCGTGCTGAATCAGGGTATCGGCGGCAATGCTGTTCTCCGCGGTGGACTCAGTCAGCCAGCTCTCGTTCGTTTTGATCGCGACGTTCTTGCTCAGACAGCAGCAAAGACCCTTATCATCTACGAAGGCGTAAACGACATTGGCGGTGCTAACGAAAAGAGTCCGAAAGACAACAGTGTCGCAAGAGCAAACGAGCTTATCGAAGCTTACAAGACCATGACTGACAAGGCTCACGCTGCTGGTATGAAGGTTTATATCGCTACAATCTGTCCTTTCAAGGGCAACGGCTACTACTCTTATTTCCATGAGGCTGCACGCCAGACAGTTAACGAATGGATTCGCACTCAGAAGGTTGCAGACGGTGTCATAGACTTCGATGCTGCTGTTCGTGACCCTCAAGACCCAGCACAGTTGCTTCCAAAGTACAGCGACGACTGGCTCCACCTCAATCCATCCGGCTACGAGGAAATGGGCAAGGTTGCTGCAATGGCAATGAAAACGCTCTTGTTGGGAAAATAATCGATAATCCTCGAAAATAAAATAATAATAACAATAAAAACTATTAACCCTAATGGAAAATCAACAAAACAACGGCTTTTACAAGCTTTCTTGGTTGCAGCGAATAGGCTTCGGTTCTGGCGACCTTGCACAAAACCTCATCTTCCAGACAGTGGCTGTTTACATGATGCTGTACATGACTACAGTATTGAAGATCAGTCCGGAGTTTGTAGGTACACTTATCCTCGTGGTACGACTTCTCGATTGTATCTGGTCTCCTGTAGTGGGTCGCTACATTGACAACAACAATCCTAAGTTCGGTAAATACCGCTCTTACCTGCTCTATGGTGGTATCCCATTGACAATTGCAGCATGTATGCTCATGCTTCCTCAGGTGGCAGAGTGGTCAGAAGGTGCAAAGATGGTTTATGCCGTATTCAGTTATGGTATTTTGAGTATGATATACTCTGTTGTCAACATCCCATACGGCTCTATCATGGCAAGTATGACTCGTGACAACGACGAGGTTCTCAAGCTTACTTCCACTCGTATGGTATGCGCCAACATCGGCCAGATCATTGTTCAGGCAGGCTTCCCTATCGGCTTGGCTATTTTTGCCGGCGCAAGCATCAACTGGGATCAGGCGTTGTTCATGGCTATCGGTACTATCCCTGCTTTCATCATCCTCCCATCATTGCCTGTATTGAAGAACATGTTCGGTAAGAAGGGTCTTTACTACCTCCTTCTCGCTATCGGTTTCATTGGTTTTGCTATCCTTTACATCGTTCCTAACGTAGCAAATGTGGCTGATTGCAAGACTTTAGTACAGACTGCCAAGGTGATGACAGGTGTCGGCTTGCTCGTAGGTTCATTAATGTGGGCACTCGTACCTGAAGTTATCACAGAGGCTGAGTATCGCACAGGCAACCGTCCAGCAGCTACTGTAAACGCTCTTGCAGGTGTTGCTTTCAAGGCAGGTTTTTCTATCGCTGGATGGATTACTCCTCTTGTGATGGGTATGATTGGTTTTGACCTCTCAAGCGAATCTTCTGCACTCGAAACTGATCCATACGCTTGGTTCTCAGTAACTTCGCTGTTTGCGGTTGTAGGTCTTGGTCTTCTGTTCTATTGTTTCAAGAGCTGTAAGGAGAATATTGCCACCACTCCTGAGAAGCCTGTTACTTACGGCGAGATGTTCGCTGAGTTCAAGGCCAACAAGTGTCTTCAGTTGATGATCGGAATCTTCATTGTCGTATTCCTTGCATCATTCATCAGCGGTCCTGTAAACGCTTATTATATGAATCTGGCAGATTATTCTGCAACAGTTCAGAACGCTATTCTCTGGTTCACAACTATCATTCCTGCTATCCTCCTCATCGTAGTAGGTTACCTTATCTACAGGTACCCACTCACAGACGAGAAGCTTGATGAGATGAACAAGGAAATCGAAGCTCGCAACAAGAAGTAATACAACAGTTCCCTCCCATTCTTGGGAGGGCTTATAACCTACCTAACATGAAAAAGATACTATTAACCGCAGTTTTGCTCTGCTCTCTTGGCGTTAGCGCACAGAAGAATATGCAGCTTCGTCAGCTTATTCCTGCTGAGAATATCCTTATCGGCGCAACTGTCAACCAGTGGGTTGTGGCTGCCGACCTCGGACTTTCTGAACACCAGATTAACGATCCAAGCTACAAACTCGTGGGAAACCGCGAGCAGATGAAGGTTGAGATGAGTGTTGTGCCAAAGGAATTCAACTGTGTAACAGCAGAAAACTGCATGAAGTCTGAGGTTATCTCTCCAAAGAAAGGCATCTTCGACTTCGTTCTCGCAGACCAGTTCGTGGAATATGCTCAGAAGCATAACCTCACTATCATTGCCCACGCTCCAATCTGGCACTCACAGTGCGCTCGCTGGATTTGCCATAACGAGGACGGAAGTCTCGTAAGCAAGGAGCAGCTCAAGGCAAACATGCGTACTTACATCAGCACTGTCTATGGTCATTTCCGCGGCAAGATCAAGGGCTATGATGTAGTAAACGAGGCCATTGAAGACGACGGTTCTTACCGCAAGAGCGTCTTCTACAAGATCATGGGCGAGGAGTTCATCGACTGGGCTTTCCAGTGCGCTCAGGAAGCTGACCCTAACACAGAGCTTTATTACAACGACTACTCTATGTCTGCTCCTGGCAAGCGTGCTACTGTCGTTAAGATGGTTCAGCGTCTCAAGAGCAAGGGCATCCGTATTGATGCTGTCGGTTTGCAGACACACATCGGCATGGACTTCCCTGATCTTAAGGAATACGAGAAGTCTATCACTGAGTTTATCAACGCCGGTGTTGACGTTCAGCTTACAGAGACAGACATGTCTATTCTGCCAAACCCTTACACAGGTGCTGATGTTTCTACTCGTTTCCAATATACTCCAGAGAAAGACCCTTATAAGAACGGCATCGATGCAAAGCAGTTGAAGCCATGGCAGGACCGCTTCAAGCAGCTTTTCGCTATCATCAACAAGCATTCTGCTCACGTTAAGCGTGTTACTTTCTGGGGCATTACAGACGCTTCTTCATGGAAGAATGACTTCCCAATCCCTGGTCGTACGGACTATCCACTTCCATTCGACCGTGAAGGAAAGTTTAAGTTCTAATAAAATAAAGGTTAGAAAAAAGGCTCGTGTTTAATCTGACACGAGCCTTTTTTTGATGTTTGCCCAATTTGTTTCATTTAGCAGATAAACTTCAAAAAAATATGAAACGTACATGAGGCCTTCGGCTCGTCAAAGGGAATGAAAAGTGATTACATTCTGCCCATATGTGGAGAATTTTGATTACCTTTGCCGCCACAACCTATAATTGACGAGCATATGGCAACAAACAAGAACG
>JAZLKJ010000008.1:0-7782 GCA_045597565.1 Prevotella sp.
TTTGTCTAAGAGAACCCCTGATGTTCCTTACGGAGCGTCAGGGTTTTCTGTTTTTTGCCCCAGCAAAGCCCTTTGCCCTCGAAGAGCCCCCTAGCCCCCGAAGTGGAACTTTTTAAATGCTTAGCTGCATAGTAGGAGGGTTCCAGCCTCAGCGACCAATCAGCGTTAGCTGATATCAATTATCGACCTTGTTTGCCGCTTGCGCGTCATGGTCGCTGGGGCTGCGACCTTCCTTTTCTGTCGGATCAAGTTCACTTGACAATGGAAACGACGCCCCATGGCATCGTTAAAGTTCCGCTATGCAAATCCGTCTATCATTGACATGGGTGTCATTAAAGCACCGCTATGCAAATCCGTCTATCAACGACACCATGGGGCGTTGTTTTCGGAATGCCTGCTAAAGTAATATTAGATTTAATCGCTCGTGGTGCGGTGAAAAGGCACCGCACCTCCATTGATTTCTCTTGAATAATTTATAGTTTCCCTTCGTCGCCGTAGCTGTAAAAGTCTCCATCTACAATGATAAGGTGGTCGAGGAACTTCAGACGCATTGTTTGGCATGCCCTCCCCAGATTTCGTGTTAGTTCATCATCCGCACGACTCGGGCGGCAGTTGCCACTTGGATGGTTGTGGCACAGCACTATGGCGGTAGCGTTGGCGATTAGCGCCTCTTTCAGAACTATTCGGATGTCAACAAGCGTTTCTGTGAGTCCACCAGAGGATATGCGCAGTTTCTTTATCAGTCGGCGATTGTTGTTTAGTAGTAGCACCCATGCTTCTTCCGTTGGAGCGTCGCGTAGAATATGCGTCATTATGGAGTAGATGTCGGTGGAAAGGTTGATTTCCTGTCGATCATCCTCTTTGTCCTGCTCTCGCCTTCTGCCCAATTCTGTTGCTGCAAGTATTGTTATAGCTTTAGCTGGTCCGATACCGTTGTATTGGCAAAGCTCATGGATAGAAAGTTTTCCGAGCTTTTTCAAACTGTTATCGTTGTCAGCCAGGATTCTCTTCATCAGGTCAACGGCTGATTCTCCTACCGAACCACTGCCTATGAGGATAGCGAGAAGTTCGGCTTTTGACAGAGCCTCGGCTCCGTGCTGGAGGAATCTTTCGCGAGGACGATCATCCTCTGACCATTCTTTTATGACCATGGAGGGAATTTTGGATTTACTAATTTTCTTGTGGAAATAGTTTTTATATATTTTCTTGGGGAAGGTGTGGAAACTGTGGACGTTTTTAGGGTACTTACTTAAATGCTTCGTCGAGAGCCTTAGCTTCGCGTGCTTTGCGGAATGGACGTTCCTTCATGTGCTTGAAGAAAGTGGCTGCGCAAGAGATGCTTATAATAGCACCTATGCCTAGTCCTATCCACTCGTTGAGTCCGAAACCACCCTGTTCTTTTGGACAGACGAGGATGAAGCTCGTGCATGTGAAGGTCATAAACATGGCAGGGACGAGTGAGATCCAGATGTTGCGACCATGCTTTGCCATCCATACCGTGATGCCCCAGAGGGTGAATACGGCGAGGCTTTGGTTTATCCAACCGAAATAGCGCCAGAGAATGCTGAAGTCAATGTTCATGAGGAATACGACTATTGCTGCGAGCGGAAGGGCTACGGCAAGGCGGTTGAATATCTTGTCCTGCTTGTAGTGGAGGAAGTCGGCTGTGATAAGTCGTGCACTGCGAAGGGCAGTATCACCAGTTGTTACAGGTGCTGCCACAACACCGAGGATGGCAAGGACGGCACCCACAGGTCCCATCCAGTCCTTGCAGATTGCGTTTACGATGATGGCAGGATTTCCCTGCATCTGCTCCCAAAGTCCCTCGTAGCTGCCTGTATATTTGATTGCTGCAGCTGCCCAGATGAGTGCCACGACACCTTCGGTGATCATTGCGCCGTAGAAGATAGGACGCACGTACTTCTCGTTCTGCGTACAGCGTATCATGAGCGGACTCTGAGTAGCGTGGAAACCGCTTATGGCACCACAGGCAATGGTGATGCAGAGCATAGGGAAGATAGGCGTGCCGTTAGGGTGGTGGTTCTCGAATGCCTCAGTTATTTCAGGCATCCATGTGGTGCCGTCCAGTCCGTCCTGGAAAAATATGCCGAAGCCCACGCCGACAGCCATGATAAGGAGGGCTGCACCGAAAATAGGATAAATCTTGCCGATGAGTGTTGATATAGGGAGTAGTGTGGCAAGGATGTAATATGCAAAGATGAGAACTGTCCAAAAGAGTATGCACGCATCCTTCACCTCCATGTTGAGTGATGCCGCCATAGGCTCGAAGAAGCCCCACCCACCAGTGATAGTCTGTAGTAGGGATGCCGGTGTACTTACGAAAACGGCTACTACCATGATAAGCAGAACCATAGTAATGCAACGCATTATCATGCCGACGTTCTTGCCGAGCGTCTTCGTAATCTGTTCTGGCAGAGACTCGCCGCCGTAGCGCAGTGAGATCATTGCGCTGTAGAAGTCGTGCATGGCTCCAGCGAAGATGCATCCGAGCACTATCCATAGGTATGCCGCAGGACCGAAGAGGATACCCATAATGGCACCGAAGATAGGTCCTGTGCCGGCAATGTTGAGGAACTGTATGAGGAAAGCCCTCCATGTTTTCATCGGCACGAAGTCTATTCCGTCCTGCTTTGTATAGCAAGGCATGGTACGTTTCGGGTTAGTACCGATAGCCTTCTCAAGAAATCTGCTGTAGAATACAGCACCCAGCAAGAGGGCGATGATGGAGACGATAAAAGTAATCATGTTTTTTCAGTCCGTTTTAGTTTTGTTTTCAATTTCGCGCACAAAGTTACGAATTATTCGCTTGGGCGTAATATATTAATGTGATTGAAAATCAAGAAATTGACTTTTTTTGTGATTTATTAAAAAAAAACGGGGAAAAATTTTAGAAATTGATTTTTTAATGCTAACTTTGCAGCCGAATTCGTTGAAATTCACCTATAAACTAACGTATAATAATAAATAAATATAGACATGACTAAAGCTGATGTAATAAGTGCAGTGGCTTCTGAGACAGGCCTTCCTAGAACTGATGTTTCCGCAACTATTGAGGGATTCATGAAGGTTGTTAAGAGAGCTATGATAGAAGATCGCGAGGACGTTTATCTCCGCAGCTTCGGTACGTTTGCCGTAAAGCGTCGTGCAGAGAAGCTTGCTCGTAACATCTCAAAGAACACTACGGTAATTGTTCCTGCACACGACTATCCTACATTCAAGCCTTCAAAGCAGTTTGTTGACGAGATGCTTGATAAGTAAATGAACGGAAAAATTAAAAACTAAAAACTTAGATACTATGCCAAACGGTAAGAAAAAGAAGGGCCATAAGATGGCTACTCACAAGCGTAAGAAGAGACTTCGCAAGAATCGCCACAAGAGCAGAAAGTAAGTCTCTCACACTAAGAATCAACAAAGGAGTAAGGAGGAAATGTATAGTAATATGCAATCTCTTTGCTCCTTTTCTTTTTTCGATAGAATATGACAAGCGAAATAATAATAGACGTACAGCAGAGCGAGATATCCATAGCGTTGCTTGAGGATAAGAAGCTGGTGGAGTATCAGAGAGAGCCCCGCGCGCAGAACTTCTCCGTGGGCAACGTGTATGTTGCCAAGGTCAAGAAGATTATGCCTGGACTGAATGCATGCTTCGTTGACGTGGGCTATGAGCGCGACGCCTTCCTCCACTATCTGGATCTCGGACCGATGTACACATCGTTTGAGAAATACCTGAAGCAGGTGCAGAGCGACCGACAGAAGCTCTATCCTTTCGACAAGGCGCACCGTCTGCCAGAATTGCCAAAGGACGGCAGCATACAGAATATATTGAAGACCGGACAGGAGGTGCTGGTGCAGATAGTCAAGGAGCCTATCAGCACGAAGGGACCTCGTCTGACCGGAGAGCTTTCGTTTGCGGGACGCTACATGGTGCTTGTGCCTTTCGGCGACAAGGTGTCCGTGTCCTCCAAGATACGTAAGAGCGAGGAGAAAGCGCGACTGAAGCAAATTATCAACCGCGTGAAGCCGAAGAACGTTGGCGTGATAATGCGTACCGTGGCAGAAGGCAAGGAGGCTGAGGAGCTGGAGGCTGAATTGAAGGTGCTGATGAAGCGTTGGGAAGATGCGCTGAACATGGTGCGCACGACGACGACGCGACCAGAACTGGTCATGGAGGAGCAGAGCCGCGTGGTCGGCATGCTGCGCGACCTCTTCAATCCGTCGTACGAGAATATCTTCGTCAATGACGATGCCGTCCTTGAGGAGGTGAAGCAATATGTGCAGATGATTGCGCCTGAGAAACTTCCTATTGTGAAGAGATACACAGGCAATCTGCCTATATTCGATGCTTATGAAGTGACGAAACAGATAAAGTCGAGCTTCGGAAAGATAGTGAACTACAAGCACGGTGCATACCTCGTGATAGAACATACGGAGGCTATGCATGTGGTTGATGTGAATAGCGGAAACCGCACACGCTCAGAGAACGGACAGGAGGCTAATGCGCTGGAGGTGAACCTTGGTGCTGCCGACGAGCTTGCTCGCCAGTTCCGTCTCCGTGATATGGGCGGTATCATCATCGTTGACTTCATCGATATGAAACTTGCCGAAGATCGTCAGCTTCTCTATGAACGCATGTGTAAGAATATGCAGCAGGATCGCGCACGCCATAACGTGTTGCCACTGAGTAAGTTTGGTTTGATGCAGATAACTCGTCAGCGCGTTCGTCCGGCTATGGATGTGAATGTGAACGAGACCTGTCCTACCTGCATGGGTAAGGGTACTGTCCGCTCAAGTGTGCTCTTCGTAGAGCAGTTAGAGCGTATGCTTGATAAACTGGTGAACCAGGCGGGTATGAAGGGCATCACGCTGCACGTCCATCCGTATGTGTATGCCTACATTACAAAGGGCTTCTGGAACTTGAAGATGAAGTGGAAGATGCGTTACGGATGGAGCACGAAGATTGTGCCTTCGCAGAAGCTGGGCTTCCTGCAGTATGAATTCTACGACAAGCAACAGCAGATTGTAGAGATAAAGGACGATAAGTTTAATTTGTGACCCCTCCAAAACTGCTAATATATCGTGCCGAGAGGTTTTCGCCGAATGCGGTGGAACGTGACAAGGCTATGATGGATGCTGTGGCCGACCGTTTGAGGAGCTGCGGTGCTGAGGTTGTTGACTTTCTGCATGAGGAGGACCTTGAAAGTGACGTTGTCGGTCGATATGCTGGTAGTACGGTAATCCACATGGCGCGCTCTGATGACGCACTCCGCATTCTTGAGGAGATGGAGCTCAGAGGCTCAAAAGTGATTAATTCGCCGAAGGCATTAAGGCAATGTTCCCGTGCGAAGATAGAGGCGGTCATGGCAAAGCTTGGGCTGCTTACGCCGAATGCTCTTACAGAAATATACCCAGAACTAGGTGGTAGAGGGTGGTGGGAGAAGTCCATTGATACCACCGACTCATCAGACGGTCATGTCCGTTTCTGTGAAGACCGTCCGCAAGTGTCCGTAGGCAAGATTATACAACCTCATATAGATGGCAGGGTGTTGAAGTTCTACGGCGTTCGTGGTACGGACTTCTTCCATGTTCGTGAAGATATAGATGAGGATGCGCAGTGCAGACTGAGACAAGATTCAGGCAGACTTGCCGATGCTCTCGGACTTGACATCTATGGCGGTGATGCTGTGCTGACCGAAAGCGGATTGCTGACAATAATAGATTTCAACGATTTCCCGAGTTTCAGTTGCTGCAGGGAGCAAGCGGCAGATGGAATACAATCGATAATAAACAGATAATATAAATCATTCGTGGCTTCATTTTCAGAACTATTTAAAAACTCCATAAAGTCGGGCGATACAGAAGAGAATATCGATATTTACTTCACTCGTCCTTTGGGACTGCTGCTCACGCTGTTCTATAAGGCACTGAATATCCATCCTAACGTGGTGACCATCATAGGTATATTCATCGGTATCGCCTCAGGATATTTCTTCTATCAGAGCGATTTGCAGAGCAATATCATCGGTGCCGTGTTGCTTACCGTTGCCAATCTTCATGACTCTGCCGACGGACAGCTGGCACGCTTGACAGGCAAGAAGACGCTTGTAGGCAGAATGCTCGACGGTTTTTCGTCAGATGCCATCTTCTTTTTCATCTACTTGGCAATTTTCCTCCGCCTCTTCAATATGGAAATACCTCTCATAGAAGGCTACCATTGGAAGTGGTGGGCGTTCTTCCTCTGCCTTTTTGCCGGAGTGTTTGGCCATGCAAGGCAGTGCAACGTCTCTGACTACTACCGCCAGATCCACCTCTTCTTCCTGAAGGGCAGGGACGGTTCTGAGTTGGATACGAGTGAGGCGCAGCAGTTGATCGTCGAGGATGCCGTGAAGAACAAGAGGTGGCTCGACTGGGCGTTCTACTTCAACTACCGCAACTACTGTCGCGGACAGGAGAAGGTTACACCTGAGTTCCAGCGTTTCTACAAGGCGTATCTTGCTGCTGACCCAAAGCCGGAAGGACTTAGGGAGGAGTTTCTCGCTGGCAGTCGTCCGCTTATGAAGTGGACCAACTTCCTGACCTACAACTGGCGCGCCATCTTCCTCTTCGTTTCCTGCATCTTCGATATTCCGTGGCTCTACCCATTGACAGAGCTTACCCTCTTCAACATAGTGAGAAACTATATGCACCATAAGCACGAGGCGCTCTGCAAAAAAATGACGATTGCTTTAACTTCGTGTGGAAAGTAATAGCTGCTTTAACCTCGTGTAGAAATTTAAGCCTCGTGTAGAAAATGTGGAAGTACTGTGGAAACCATACAAAGTAAAAACTTCCACATATTCCACACCTTCCCCAAGAGAATAATATAAATATCAATTTCTCCAAGAAGAATCATAAATCCCCCAAGATGAATGTACAGATAGAGCCTTCATGGCACGAGATATTGCGCGATGAGTTTGAGAAGGACTACTTCGTGAAGCTTACCGACTACGTCCGCGCGGAGTATCAGACGCAGACATGCTTCCCTCCTGGACGACTTATATTCAATGCGTTCAACCTTTGTCCGTTCAACGATGTCAAGGTCGTGATACTCGGTCAAGACCCTTACCACGAACCAGGTCAGGCTATGGGACTGTGCTTCTCTGTGCCTGATGGCATAAGGGTGCCGCCATCGCTCGTAAACATCTATAAGGAACTAGGTGTAGAAGGTCGCAATGGTGACCTAACCCATTGGGCTAAGCAGGGCGTGCTGCTGCTCAATGCTACGCTGACCGTTCGTGCTCATCAGGCAGGATCCCATCTGCGCCAGGGCTGGGAGACATTCACGGACGCCGTGATACAGCATATATCCGACCGTAAAGAGCACGTGGTGTTCGTGCTTTGGGGCAGTTACGCCATTAGCAAAAAGAAGCTGATTGATACAAGTAAGCATCTGGTGTTGACCAGTGTTCATCCGTCGCCACTTTCCGCCCATCGCGGCTTCTTCGGCAACCACCACTTTGAACTCTGCAACAGTTATCTCCGACAGTGGGGCAGGGGAGAGATTGCTTGGTAGGTCCGAGGTTTGTGTATTCTTGGGTACTCCATGCTTTGAGTCAAGAAGTGATTCAATTGAAGAGATAATCCAATTGACTTAATACAGAAAAAGTCTACACCGTTTAACAATTAAAATGGTGTAAAAAATGACAAAACCAAAGAAACGTCATCGTTCTTATGATGACGATTTTAAGTTAAAAGTACTGAAAGACATGTATGAAAACGGTCTTT
>JAZLKJ010000009.1:0-20768 GCA_045597565.1 Prevotella sp.
AGGTAGCAGCGAGGGTCGTCGTTGATGATAACGCCTGGGTTAAGCAAGCGCATAGGGTCGAAGATGTCCTTAATCTTGCGCATTACGGCGTAAGCATCCTCGCCCCATTCGTGGCAAACGAAAGGAGCCATGTTGCGACCAGCACCGTGCTCTGCCTTGAGAGAACCATCGTACTTGTCCACAACGAGCTTCTTCACGTCTTCCATAAGAGCCTCGTAGCGAGCCACTTCCGCGTCGTTGTCGAAGCGCTGGTTTACGATGAAGTGGTAGTTGCCTTCGAATGCGTGACCATAGATACAAGCGTCGTCATATCCGTGGCGAGCAATGAGTTCCTGAAGTTCGCAAGTTGCGTCAGGAAGATCCTTTATCTGGAATGCGATATCCTCGATAAGGCATGTTGTGCCAGGCTCACGAGTACCACCAACCGATGGGAAAATACCCGAGCGGATTGCCCAGAACTTGCTGTAGATAGCAGGATCTTCTGTGAATTCCACTGGTACGTATGTATCGAATTCCTCAAGAGCTGCGCATACATCCTTGAGCTGCTTGTCGAGGTCTTCGCGAGTGAATGCCATGGTCTCTGTGAGAACGGCAGTGAGTCCTTCTGCAGCCTTTGCGCCACTCTCTTCCTTTACGCGGAGATAGTTGGCATCGTCAACAGAAGAAAGCGATTTCCAGTCGAGAAGCTCGGCACTCTGCACAGGCATTGGTTTAAGCTTAACGACTGCCTGACAAGCCTCACGGAGCGACTTGAAGTAGAGCATGGCAGTAGCCTTGTAAGGATAGTCCTTGAGCGTCTTCATGGTAACGCTGCTGAGGAAAGCGAGAGTACCTTCAGAACCCACCATCGTATGTGCTATAATCTCAAACGGATCGTCGTAGGCAACGAGCGGACGGAGGTTGAGACCGGTCACGTTCTTGATGGCATATTTATGTGCGATGCGCTCAGAGAGTTCCTTGTTTGCACGAACCTCGTCGCGAAGGTCTTCAATAGCCTTAAGCATTGGCGCATGAGACTTGCGGAAAGATGCACGACTGTTTTCGTCTGCTGTGTCAAGAACAGTACCGTCGGCAAGTACGATGCGAGCAGAGAGCATCATCTTGTCGGAGTTTGCGTGAGTGCCGCAGTTCATACCAGAGGCATTGTTCATCACGATACCGCCAATCATAGCACTCTTGATACTTGCAGGGTCTGGTCCCATCTTGCGCTTGTAAGGAGCAAGAATGTCATTCACGCGCTGACCGATGACACCCGGCTGAAGCGTAATCTCCTCACCATCCTTTGCAATAGAATAATTCTCCCAGTTCTTACCAGCTACGATAAGAACAGAGTCGCTGATGCTCTGACCTGAAAGACTGGTACCGGCAGCACGGAAGGTTACAGGAACTTCAAGGAAACTTGCAATGTTGAGCAACTGTGATATCTCTTTTTCGCCATCACTGCGAATGACAATCTGAGGTATCATGCGATAGAAACCAGCGTCAGTACCCCAAGCAAGGCGACGTAACTCGTCAGTGTATATACGCTCCTCTGGAAGAATCTTGCGCACTTCGCTGAGGAATGTCTCGTACTTTTTCAGATTATTGTTTTCCATGAATGTATAGGGTTTATAGGGTTTATCTTGTGGGCAAAATTACAAATAAATTAACAAACCGCAAAGCTTTATCAATGATTTTTGTATCGACTAATATCATTTTTGTTCAAGCGATGAAAATATGTAGCTTATGACAGGTGGTTTACTGCGATTCCTGTGAGGATAGCAATGGTGAAACTTGCGAGAGTTCCAATCAACATATACTCTACGGAACGGTTCTCCTTTGCCTTGTTCAACTCGCCGAAAAGGAATACGGATTTCGCAACTAAAAGGAATCCGACACTTTCGAGGCTTCCAATAAGGACTAACGTAAGAATCAATATTCGCTCAATGTAGCCAATCCATTGTCTGGCATTAGGCAAGCTCTGGGTATTAGGAGAAGCTGGAGCCCATTTGTCAAGAAACATACTCAGAAGGATAGATACTGGTTTTAGCATCAGTATGTATGCTAATGCAATTGCCCATAGTTTGGCGGAAGAGAGGAATGTTACAAATGGTATTGCATTGCATCTGTAGAAAAGCGTGTACCACAGGACTAGAATAACTCCAATATGACACAGTTGGTCTATAAGGAAGGTGGCAATCGATGCCTTGATATACTTGTATTTGATTATGTCAATTATGAAATGAGTAACAAGAATCACTACGGGAATAATCCAGCATGACCATTCTGCCACAAGAATATATGCCATGCCACTATGTATGGCAGCATGAAGAAACTGGTAGGCAATGCCTGTAAATCCCGCTTCGTTCTTTCCCTTATTGATCCAATTGGTCTGTAAGGCGAAGTCGGAAATGAAATGTGCGCAGAGGAGTTTAAAAAGAATTACAAGTGTTTCCATATTACCGCTGATTATGGTTTGCCATTTGAGTTTTGAAGTATTCAATATAATCCAGAATAAGCTGAGCTTTAGATGTTCCCCAATGATAATTAAAGTTCTGGCGAGTCATATCTAACTCTTCAGCCATTTCTTTTTGCGTCTTAAGGAAAAGGAAAGTTCTTATCCTCGATGACATTGCCCTCTGCATCTGTGATGCGCCAATGAGTGATATTGCGAGCCTCAGAAGATATGCATACACCACACTTAAAGACTCTCCCCTCTTGGGGGAGTTGGAGGGGGCTTTCGTAAGGAATAGCATATCCTTTGCTGTCAATCTGCGCCAGAGCATTCTCTACGGTATCATCAACCTTCAGTTCGAGCACGAAGATGTCCGTCTTGGTCTTGATAACCACATCTGCACGACCGAGGATGCTCTTGACTTCGGTATCAATCTTGCTATTAAGGAGTGAGAAGGCTGTATAGAGAATGAGTTTATAGAATGCCTCGCGGTTCTTCTTGCGCATCCACTCTTTCTTTGTGATAATATCGTAAGGAAGACTGGCAATCCATGAGCGAAGGGCTATGAGTGCGGTTGACAGATCACTATTCCTTAGTGCTCGTGCCATTGCCAGAACTGCTGCATTCTGTTCCAGATTATCGTTGTCCAACAAGTAATTAGTCAATCCGGAGACCAAACCCTGACGAACTTCGAAATTAGGAAAATGCAGTGTGTAAAAATCGAGGTCCTTGTCGTAGCGATCAATTGTCAGATAGCCACTTTGATAAAGCAGGGGAATGAGTGTCCTTGCATTTTCGCATGGTACATTGAAATCCATAAGCGACAATTCTGCACCATCAAAGTCAAGTGGATTGAACTCTGGGTAATGCTGAAGATGTTCAATAAGTGCCTTTGATGTACCTGACTCAAACCAGTAATGATTGGTGGATTTGTCGTTCAAAGCACGCAGCAAACTGAATGGTGCATATACGTCTTTGCTTCGAGGTGAGAAATGATAGCCATCATAATTCTTCTTGAGTAAGGCGTATGCATCTTCTACGGTTATGTCAAGTGCGTCTGCATATTCTTCTACACAAGGACGAAGAGTTGTATCAAGTTCTTCCTGAGTGATGCCGCAGATACCAGAATAATCATCCATCATTGAAATCTGATAAAGATTATTCAGTTCAGAAAAAATGCTAAGTTGGGAGAACTTTGTTACGCCAGTGATGAATACAAAACGCAAATATTCGCCATCAAGCTTTACCGTCTGATAGAAGCCACGCAGCATATTGCGCAAACTGTCAGCAACCTCTTCGTTATAGAGATTGCGCATCATCGGGGTATCGTATTCGTCGATGATTACAACAACATTCTGGTGCAATGTCTCATAAATATGATGAAGCAACTGATGGAAACGTGTACCGAATTCTTCAGATTCTTTCTCTGCGCCATATTGTTTTTCGTACTTTGCCAGCATACTAGAAAGTGCTTCGCGATACCCGTCCATATTGCTACAGTTGCGCATAAGACTCATGTCGAAATGGAGCACAGGGTAAGTTTTCCATTCCTTCTCCAGCTCCATCACCTTCAACCCTTTGAACAATTCCTTCTGTCCTTTGAAGTAAGCCTTGAAGGTATTACAGAGCAGAGATTTGCCAAAACGACGAGGACGAGCCAGGAAAACATAGTCATACTTGTCGGCAAGATCGTACATCATATCTGTCTTGTCAACATACACTTTACCTTGTTCCCTTATTTTCTGGAACTGGTCTGTATCTACAGGGTATCTGAATTTACTTGTATTCATACTCGTGACTTTACCTGACATATTATGGTGCAAAATTACAAATAAATTTTGTTACAGCAAAACAATATCAGTTATTTCTTTTCCATATAGGTTAAATTTCAGTAAATACGTTTTGAATTAGCCAGTTGCTAACGGCTGCTATTGTTTGCTCGCTGTCATCTTCGAAGTAGAGTTCGTGTCTATCGCCATCCACAACTATCTGCGATACGTTCCTGCATCCCAATCCACGGTAGAATGCGGTTATCTTCTCTACGGCATTCTTGCCACCCACCGGGTCGTCACTTCCGGAGATTATGAGCAATGGCAGTTCACGATTCAGCCTGTCCGCATTCTCTGCTTTTGCTACGGCGGCAATGTTCCGAAAGAAGTGTCTGTAGGCACCGACGGTGAAGCCGAAGCCTCGCATAGGATCCGTCTGGAATGCCTCTACGTTAGCCTTGTTCTTGCTGAGCCATGCGTAGCGTCCCTCACTACGGAACTTCCACTCCATAGGCGACAGTAACCGTGTCAGCCATCCTACCTTGCTCCTTTTGCCATGAAGCTTCTCTGCTATGGCTATTGCAGTGAGGCCAGCGTGTGCAGTAAAACTGTCATACCATCCGGAGCCCATGATTATTGCCCCTTGCACCTCATGGCTGTGAGTCATCAGCCAACGCCTAACGAGAAAAGACCCCATGGAATGTCCCATGATGAATAGCGGCACGTTATGCCACATCCTTCGCGCCTGCTGATGAACGGCATAGATGTCCTCTTGCACTATCCTGTCGCCATCCTTGTGGTCAGTGAAATGTCCGCGCTGGTGAATGCCCGACTTACCATGTCCCAGATGGTCGTGACCTATCACAGCCCATCCGCGCTTCACCAGGTCGCAAGCTTGCGCATTGTATCGCATGACATATTCCTCCATGCCATGTACTATCTGCAACACCGCCTTCGGTGGCTCACAGCCTTTCCACACTACGCAGTTTATGGTTTGCTCCTTGTCGGCAGACTCCAAAGAAAACTCGTTGATAAGAATATCCATATATCTGTTTATATTTTTCTGCAAAGATAAACATATCCCTAAAATTGTCAAAATAAAACAGCAGAAATGTGATGGCATGACACGAAAAGTCAGTGAATAATATGGTGGTTATTTATATAAAAGTACTACAAATAAAAAAATATCCGTGGCACATACGCTTCAAAAAATGCATTTTTTGAGGCGTTTCCCTATGAGTTACGACCCGTTTTCCTATGACTTTTGTCTCGTAACAGACTGCCTTTTGAGCGGTATTTCGGGACAGTAGCTATTTTTGTAAACAGATTCGCAGGAATAGCTTTATTTAGGCGTTATTTATTGGATGGTGTTGTTCAGGAGAAGAGAAATATACGATACATTCTGACCAAAAACCTTTGCGAAGGAAACATTCGGAATTATTGTTACACATTGATATATATAATATGCAGCAGATTTATTATCTTCGCAACATATTTTTGCATTTTTACGAATATTAGGTTTGCCTTTCAAATATATTAAGTCATATTTTTTGTTTGCACAATACTAACTCTTTATACCTATGAAACTAAGATTTATTTCTTTTGCATTGCTGTGCATGTTCTGTCTCACAGCAAGCGCTCAATTCCAGCGCGCACCACAACAGAAGTACATCCTTAAGGATGCTTACAAAGACTACTTCAGCATCGGTGTGGCTGTAAACCAGGGAAACATCAACGACCCTGAGCAGGCTGCTCTCGTTGTTGAACAGTACAACAGTATCACAGCAGAGAACGACATGAAGCCAGGTGAACTTCACCCAGCTCCAGGCGTTTGGAACTTCGAACGTGCAGACAAGATTGCTGATTTCTGCCGTAAGAACGGTATCAAGCTCCGCGGCCATAACCTTATGTGGCACTCACAGATGGCTGACTGGATGTTCTATGACTACAACAAGAAGCAGGAGAAGGAACTCAACGAGCGTGCTCAGCAGCCACGTCAGCGTGGTCCTCAGGCAGGTCAGGGCGGTCAGCGCGGTCAGCGCTTCAACCCTTACGAGGGCATGAAGCTCGTTAAGAAGGAGGTTCTCTACCAGCGTATGAAGGAGCACATCAATGTTGTTGTAAATCGCTACAAGGACATCATCTACTGCTGGGACGTATTCAATGAGGCTATCGTTGACGGTAACTTCGCTCGCCAGCCACTGCGCGAATCTACTTTCTACAAGATCGTAGGCAACGACGAGTACATCCGCAAGGCATTCGAGTTTGCTCGTGAGGCAGACCCTAAGGCTCTCCTTTTCTATAATGATTATAACGAGTGCGACCCTGCAAAGCGCGATCGTATCTACAACATGATTAAGAAGATGAAGGAAGATGGCGTACCAGTTGACGGTATCGGTATGCAGGGCCACTACAACATCTACGGTCCTTCTGAGGAAGACATCGAGACTGCACTTACAAAGTACAGCGAGATCGTTGACCATATCCACATGACTGAGCTCGACATCCGCGTAAACACTGAGATGGGTGGTCAGCTTCAGTTCAGCCGTGGCGAGGGTAACGTTATCACTAACGACATGAAGCTTCTCCAGGAGCTCCAGTACAGCAAGGTGTTCCGCGCTCTTCGCCGTCATGCTGACAAGGTTGACGTTGTTACTTTCTGGAACGTTTCTGACCGTGACTCATGGCTCGGTACAAACAACTATCCTCTCCCATTCGACAAGGATCTTAAGCCAAAGAACCTCGTAAGAGTTCTCTGTACTTTCGACCCAGCTATTGAGAATGTGGAAATCAAGGAAGACTTTAAGCCTTCTGCTACATGTCAGCCAGGTCAGGAGTATCCACAGGTTAACTCACAGGGCTATGTTCGCTTCCGCGTTGTTGCTCCAGATGCTAAGTATGTCATCGCTTCTGCTGGTCACGGTGGTGGCATGGCAGGTACTCCTCTCAAGAAGCAGAAGGATGGTTCTTGGCTAGGTACTACACTCGTTCCTGAGGATGAAGGCTTCCACTACTATACTCTTTCTATCGACGGTCTCTCAGTTGTTGACCCAGGTACTAACAGCTACTATGGTGGCAGCCGCTGGATGAGTGGTGTTGAGGTTCCTGCTCACGACGATGCTTTCTATACTGTTCGCCCAGAAATTGAGCACGGTAGCATCCAGCAGGTTCCTTACTACAGCAAGTCTCTTGGTGCAATGTGTACAGCTAATGTTTACATTCCTGCTTGCTATGGCAAGACTGTAAAGGGCAAGGCTACACGCTACCCAGTACTCTACCTCCAGCACGGTTGGGGTGAGAACGAAACTTCATGGCCAGTACAGGGTAAGGCAGGTACAATCATCGACAACCTCATCGCTGATGGCAAGATGGAACCATGTCTCGTCGTAATGACTTACGGTCAGACAAACGGCGCTCGCATCGGTGGTCTCCGTGGCTTCAACTGGAACCAGTTTGAGACAATCCTCGTTGATGAGCTCATCCCATACATCGACTCACACTTCCTCACAAAGGCTGACCGCAACAACCGCGCTATGTGTGGTCTCTCAATGGGTGGTATGGAAACTCACAACATCACTCTCTCACACCCTGAGACATTTGGCTACTGGGGCCTCATGAGTGGTGGTACATACAATCCACAGGAGCTCGAGGGCAAGCAGAAGCCAAACCTCATCTTCATCAGCACTGGTAGCAAGGAGAATCCTGATGGCGTAAAGAAGGCTGTTGAGGATCTTAAGACAGCTGGCTACAATGCAGTAGCACACGTTTCAGAAGGCACTGCACACGAGTTCCTTACATGGCGTCGTGCTCTCCATGAGGTAGCTCCATTGCTCTTCAAGAAGTAATTAAGTACTCATTTGTAGGGCGAGGATTTTAAAGTCTCAACTATAACGGGTGCATCGGTTATTATGTATAACTGATGCACCCGTTCTTAATATTAAGGTGGGGCTGTTTTATTATTTTGCCTGAGAGAAATACTTGCTGCGGAGAGGCATTGCCTGCTGCTTACCAGTGAGTTCTACGACAGCTTTCTGCTTGATGTCCATTGACGAAGCACCAATCTTCACCTCGTACTTGCCCGGAGCGATGTTCCACTGGCGCTTGTCGTAGTAGCCGAACTGCTCTGGAGAGAGTGTGAAGTTTACTGTCTTACTCTCACCAGCCTTCAATGGAACGCGAGCAAAGCCTTGAAGCTGTATAGGCTTGAGGTTCTGGTTGTCGGCAGTAGGGGAGAGGTAGAGCTGAACAATCTCAGTAGCTTCCATCTTGCCCGTATTCTTTACGTCAACGCTAACAGATATGCTCTCTGCGTCTGTTGCAGCAGAAGCGTCTGCCTTGATGTTGCTGTACTCGAAAGTTGTGTAGCTGAGACCATAGCCGAATGGATATGCTACGCGAGAATCCTGCTCGGCAGAAAGGTTATAGCAAACCTTGCCGTGGATTTCCTCCTTAGGATAGCTTACGCTGAGCTTGCCTGAAGGGCTGATGTTACCGTAGAGAATATCTGCGATGGCATTACCACCTTCCTCGCCAGGATACCATGCCTGGATAACTGCTGCGCACTTCTCTTCAAGTCCGCTGATAACCTGGGCACGACCACCGAAGACAACGAGCACTACAGGCTTGCCGGTAGCGATAAGCTTCTCAACAAACTCTTCCTGCTTTCCCGGAAGACGCATGTGGAGACGGTCGCGGTTCTCGCCACAAAGGATAGCGTTCTCGCCGACAGCAGCAATGATGACGTCGCTTTCTGCGGCAATCTTCAAGGCATTGTTGAAGTCTGCCTTTTCGCCAGAGTCAATCATACGGTTCTGAATGTCCTTGAGATAAGCAACGCGAGGGTCACCGCTCTTTTCAACAACAGTCTCAACAACTTCTGTCCAGTCGCAGCCGCGCTCGTAATTGAGAGTGAAGCCCTTTGGGAGACGTGACTCCATACCCATCTTCAGGTTTACAATCTTTGGCTGCTGGTCTGTAGGATTATTGCTCTTCCAGAACCAGCTCATAGCCTGATAGCTATAGTCGCCGAGCATTGCCCACATGGTGTTGGCGTTAGGGCCGACGAGGGCGAGTTTGAGAAGACCCCCTCGATTCCCCTTAGAGGGGGATGATTCCGCGTCGGGAACGGTGGCTGTTTGACCAACGGCAGAATCGTCGGAAGCGGTGGCTGCATTCAGAGGGAGAATGCCGTTGTTTTTGAGGAGAACGACTGACTGAGAGGCGAGCTGGTAAGCAGTTTCGCGCTCTTCCTTAGTGTCGAACTCAATATGACCTTCGTCGTAGAGCTTAGCATCCTTGTCGAGAAGACCGAGCTCTGCCTTATGCTTGAGAACACGCTTTACGGCAGTCTCGAAAGTCTGTTCTGAAACGAGACCTTTCTTTATTGCTTCTGGAAGCAGGCGGTAGTTGTTGCCTTCTGGGAAATCAACATCGTTGCCAGCATTGATTGCCGCAGCTGCACGCTCCATAGCGCTGATGCTGTCATCAACCTGATCAATAGCACCGTAGTCGCTGACGATAATGCCGTCAAACTGAAGATAGCCACGGAGGATGTCGGTAAGAAGTTCCTTGCTTGCCACGCACTTTGTTCCATGGAAAAGATGATAGCCTGGCATGACAGTCTTTGCACCTGCAAGACGGACTGCAGTCTCGTGAGGCAGGAGAATCTCTTCCATCAGTTCCTTCTCCTCAGCCTCGCCGCCACCGCCGTAGCCGAGGTAATGCTTTGTGCAGGCTGCTACACCCTTCTTGAGGTCGCCCTGCTGCAAGCCCTTTACGAATGCCGTGCCAAGGGCTGCTGATAGGTAAGAGTCTTCGCCGTAAGATTCCTCAAGACGGTTGAATGAAGGGTCGCGGCAAACATCCACCATTGGTGAAAGCGACTGCTGAGCACCAACCTTGCGGAGCTGAGTAGATGTCTGAACAGTCTTCACTTCTGCCAGTTCTGTGTTGAACGAGCAGGCAAGACCAATCTGCTGCGGATAGACTGTTGAACCAAGAGCGTCAATACCGCTGAGCACTTCTTCATGGCAAAGAGTAGGAATGCCTGAAGGAGTGTTGTTGATAATCCAATCCTGAAGCTGCGCAATCATGTCGCGGAGCTTGTCTGGTTCGTACGGACTGTTCAGTGCCACCTGTGAACAATGGCCGATGCCGTTAGGGATAAGCTCGCGACATTTTGCTGTGTCGAGCTGTCCGTTATCGTCAAACAGTTTAGACATGTAGATACCCTGAAGCTGAGCTACGCGCTCCTCCTGAGTCATGCCATCGTAAAGCTTGTTTACTTTCTCATCGATGGATTCTGTGCCACAAGACAACATCATTGCTGCTGCACCCATAGTGATAATTCCTTTCTTTAAAATATTCATAATGTTTAGATTTTTACGCTAATTTTCTTACCTTTGTAGGCTATACTTCTCTGCTTGCCGTCTGGAGTGATTATGTTGAACGTGCGTGAGAGAAGCATTCCGTCGTAAGAGCCTGTACGCGGATGGACGGTAAGCGTCTGCTTACGGTCGTTCCAAGTGAAGCGTATTTCGGTGTATTTTCCCTGCTCGTAGTTGTAGTTGTCAAACTCATCCTCGTAGAGAGTGAAGTCACCATCAGCACCAGGATAGATGCGGATGTCAAGGTTGTCCCATTTCTTCTCAGTGCTGTACTGCACATCTGGACCAATCGGGAGGATAGCACCTGCCTTTACGAAGAACGGAATTTCTGTGAGCTTTGTTGTGAGAGAGACTGTCTGCCCGCCTTCAAACTTCTGGTTTGTATTATATTCGTACCATGAAGTACCGGCAGGGAGATAGAAACTGTTTTCGGTCGATTTTGAAAAATCGACAACGGTGGCTTGCATTTCGGTCTTGCCAGTATTCTTGTCCCAACCGGCATTTGCATCCTTGTCCTTGCGGATAACCTCAGGAGTGTAATGAGCCTTAAGGATAGGAGTTGCGAGAATATGCTTGCCGAACATATACTCAGTCGCCATGTCAAGCACGTTCTTGTCGTTCTTAAAGTCCATTACGAGAGCACGCATCATGGTAGAACGAGACTGCTTCTTTGTCACCTGCCATGAAGTGCTATAAATATAAGGAAGCAGACGGTAGCGGAGTTTCACTGCGCCAACGAGAGCATCATAGACTGGTTCGCCAGGTTTTCCGTAGAGATAAATCTCACGAGGCACATCAGCACCGTGGCTACGCATCATTGGAGTGAACACGCCCTGCTGCATCCAACGAACATAAAGCTCGTGGTAAGCAGGATTCTTCTGTCCAGGAAGACCTTTCCATGATCCGTTGTATGAACCAGCGAAGAAACCACCAAGGTCAGAGTTGAAGTTTGGATTGCCTGTCAGGCAGAAGTTCAAACCAGCAGGAATCTGCTTGCGAAGCATGTCCCATGTAGAGACAACATCACCACTCCATACATTACAGCCGAAACGCTGCTGACCGAAGAAACCTGAACGAGTGAGGATGAAGAGTCGCTTGTCATTGCCATTTGCCTCTGCACGCTGATGTTCATAGACGCCACTCACGCAGCGATGAGAGAAAAGATTGCGCACATTGCGGTAAGGTCCCATGGCAGTCTGGTGTGTCCAGTCGCTTTCCTTATGATTAAAGTGGTCTGGCTCAGTAGAGTCCATCCACCAAGCATCAAGACCAAGGTCGTAGAGTCGCTTGAGATTGTTCCAATAGATGTCACGGGCTTCATCGCTGTATGCATCGTAAACGCGAACGCCACTAGGGTAATCCATGCGTGGAGGCCAGATATGAGAGATGCCCGACTGTGGCCAAGTTTCAATGTTGAATAGCAGACCTTTCGCATCGAGCTCCTTGTAAGCTTTTGTGTGAGGTCCGAACGACTGCCAGATAGAGATAGACATGTGGGCATTGCTGTCGTGAACATGCTTTATCATCTTCTCAGGCTGAGGGAACTGCTCGCTCATGAATTCCATGGCGTTCCACATATAGTTGTTGCCCCAATACTGCCAGTCCTGGATGATGCCGTCGAGTGGGATCTCGTTCTTGCGGTAAGTGTCAAGCACTTCGCAGGTTTCCTCCTGACTCTTATAGCGCTCCTTGCTCTGGTGGAAACCGTAAGTCCACAGCGGGAACATCGGAGCATCGCCTGTGAGTTCGCGGACTCCGGCAACAACACCGTCAGCATCACCGCCGTAGATGAAATAGTAATCTACGACCCCAGAGACCTCCCCCGCCCCCTCCACAGGGAGGGGAGAAGTTTCCGACTGGAAAGAGATCACGCCGTTCTTGTCCGAAACGTGAGTTGTGGAGTAGTTGTTCCAATAGATGCCATAACCCTTGACAGACTGGAAGAATGGAATACCGTCCTCTGTGTTTCCTGGGCAAAGGTCACGGTCAATGCCACGCTGCGACATCTTTCCGTTCTGCAGGATACCAAGACCATATATTGCCTCGTCTGCTTCAAGTGTCCAGGCGCAAGCGTTCTTTGCAGTAGTGGCACTCTCCTTTGTAAGCAGTTCGCCTATTGGAGAATAGAAACAAACCAGTTCGTCTTTCACTTCCACCTTGAAAGCTGGCTTCACATACTTTTGGGGAATCTTCATCATAATGACGTCCTTAGGCGATTGATAATCAGCCTTTTCTGTCTTTATAACATGCACAATGTTTGGTGAATACCATTCTACCTTTACCTTTGCCATTCCGGTGAGAGCGATAAGTCCGGAAGCTATAAGTAATAAAGTTCTTTTCATTTTGTTTGGTGTTATCGTTTTGGAAATTATATACTTTCTGTCCTCCAAGATGTAGGGCGAGGATTTCCGAGCCGTTTCGCCGCATAAAACCTGAATCGCGGCTCACAAATGTTCGCCCTACATCATGGGACAACTCATATATGAATCCTATATGATTACTTCATTTCCCAATAGTTGAAGTCGAAGAGGTTCTTTTCTGGTTCACCGAAGAAGCGGAACCAGAGGTCGTGCTTGCCTGTTACCTTCTTGAGGTTGCACTTGGCAAGGCCTTCTGCGCCAATCTGGGCAGTACCGATGATAGGTCCCTCCATTCCGTCGATACGAATCTGTATGAAAGCCTTCTTGTCTGGCATTTGGTTCTGGATTGCAGCGATGAACTGCTTTGCGCCAGTCTTTCCGAAGTCAACGCCCTTGACCATCATGCAGTCGTTGTTATTAATGTCTGTAACGACGAGGTCATTGTAGCCAATGCTGCGAGTCTTCAAGCCGCGAGCGTATGCCATGGTCTCTGCCTCAACACGACGGAAAGGATTGAACGAACCGATCTGCTCAACGCCTTCCTTGCTCCAATATGGAATAGCTTCGATAGTGCCATCAGCATTGTACTTCATCTCCTGGCAAGAAACAGAACGACGCTCAGCGTGACGGTAAGGATGACCATTATATTCAAGTTTTGAAGCCCAGAGGTCGTAGTTCAGACCGAAGACATAGGACTTTCCCTTATAGTCAATGATGCCAGGGTGGTTGCCTCGTGAGAGATGAGTGTGAGGCATGATGTGCCCCTTGTACTTCCAAGGACCAGTAATCTTATCGCTCATGGCATAACCGATACCCTCAGGACAGCAGGTAGAGGCGAATGCGCAGTAGTATTTGCCGCCATGCTTATAAACCCAAGGTCCTTCCTGATAGTCCTCAATATGAGGATGCTGGACAATCTCGCCCGAAGTGGAGATCATATCCTCGTTGAGCTTTATCATATAGAGGTTTGGATTTCCCCAGTACATGTAAGCCTGACCATCGTCGTCAATCCAAACGGTTGGGTCGATGTCGTACCAGTGTTCGCGCTGCCATACGAGCGGTTTGCCGAGAGGATCCTTGAAAGGACCGTAAGGATTGTCTGCCACGAGAACAGAGATTCCATTGCCATGGATAGGGCAGTACATATACCACTTGCCGTTGCGCTCGATGACCTGCTCAGCCCAAGCGCCGTTGTTGTTCTTGTACCACTCGAAGTCGCCGAGAGAAGCTACTGCGCCATGGTCAGTCCAGTTCACCATGTCGGTAGAAGTGTAAAGGAGCCAGTCGTACATCTTGAAGTTCTCACCGTCGTCAGCGTCGTGAGTAGTGTAGAGATAGACAGTGTCGCCGTGGACATAAGGAGCTGGGTCGGCTGTGTACTTTGTCCAGATGATAGGATGCTGAGCAAATGCTAATAAAGAAGTAAAGGTTAGGATTGAAAGGAGTAGTTTTTTCATATTGGTTTTGTTTTTGCCCTCGCATGAATGCGAGGGAACGGTGGCTATTGAGACCAGCGACGAAATCGCTGGGGATAGTGGCTAGTAGAGTCCGAGTGAGAAAACTCGGGAACGGTGGCTAGGCTCGGTAGCTAAAGGAAAAGCTTTGTCTTTTTGCCGTTGTAGTCAATTGTGGTTTTGGTTTTGTCATTTGGCAAAAGGAAAACGAACCAGCGCTTGCTCTCCATGCCTGGGAAAGAGCCTTGGCGTGGAAGAATGGTGAGTTCACGCTTTGCATCGTTCCACTTGAAAGTTATCGTAGAGTATTCGCCATTCTGGTAAGCGAGTGATGTGCCGTCATCTTCGTAAAGAGTGAACTCTGCGTCGGCTCCAGGGAAAACGCGAATGCCGAGAGTCTTGCTGTTCGCTACGTCTGAAGTTGATTTGGTTTTCACTTCGTCGGTGATGTCCCAAGGAATGATGGAGCCGCCCTTTGCGTAGGCGTGGATATCATCGTCTATGCGATACCACTTTACAGATGTAGGGAGATAAACCTCCTGATTGGTTACATCGTCACTTGTGGCAGGACAAACGAGGATGTTCTTTCCGAGCATGTACTCCGTAGTCTGCTGCATTGCCTTCTCGTCGTTAGGGAAGTCGAACACGAGAGGACGCATCATTGTACTGCCTTCACGAGAGACGCGAGCTGCCTCGCTGTAGAGGTAAGAGATAAGATTGTAGCGCTTGCGGATTGCCTTGACGAAGGCTGTGTAGGTGTTATCAGAAGCTGATGCTTCTGACACAGGGACTGATTGAGAAGTTGGGGCGGATTGGGACACAGGGGCTGATTGGGAAGCAGGGGCGGATTGATAGCGCCAGGGTTCGGTCTGGCTCATATAGCCATGAACGCGCATAACAGGCAGATAGACTGCATTCTGAATCCAACGGAGCATACGCTTCTGATAACCAGGGTCGGTGTGTTGGTTGCCAGGGCGGAAGAAACCGCCAGCATCGTAAGTCCACCAAGGCACACCAGCAGCCATCTGTCCAAGACCGCCAGCTATCTGACGCTCAAGAGTCTTGTAGTCGTTGCCCACATCACCGCTCCATGTAAGTACGCCGAATCGCTGAATGCCAGGAGAAGCAGAACGAGTCATGATCATCGGACGCTCGTTCGGGCGCTCCTTCAGAAGACCATTATAGACAACATCATTCACCGCAAATGGGAAGATGTTGCGGACAGCATTGCCAGAAAGTTTTCCCTTGTCAACCATGCGACTAGTGAGGTCATCGTTTTCCGGCTCTGTTGCATCCTGCCACCAGGCATCAATTCCTGTAGGCAGAATCTTCTCTTTGTATGAAGTCCAATAGGCATCGCCAGCTTCCTTAGAGAAGAAGTCAATCCAATCTGTATTCGGGATATAGTGCTTGTCGGCTTCCAGCTGCTTGCCGAGTTTGCTGTTATGATCCACCTTTGCCCAAACAGAGAGCATGAGCTTGATGTCCATCTCGTGGAGTTTCTCAACCATGCTCTTTGGGTTGGAATAGTTTACGGGGTCGAACTCCATAGAGTTCCATCCGGTGTTTCCCCACCACTGCCAGTCCTGGACAATCATGTCGATAGGGATATTGCGCTTGCGGAATTCTGCTGCGTTCTGCACGACATCGTCCTGCGAAACATAGCGTTCGCGGCAATGAACATAACCGAGAGCCCAGCGTGGAAGCATAGGAACTTCGCCTGTGAGAGCGCGGTAAGAGGCTATGATTTCATCGGCAGAACCGCTGAAGACTGTGTAGTCAAGAGTTTGTGCAACAGGAGAAGAGAATGTAGTGCAATCTGCCTTTACCTTATTATAATATAATGAAGGCTTATCGTTTCTCTCACCACGAACAACGACCTTGTGCTCCCCCTTTGTCAATGTTGCCTTGAAAGCGGCTGTCGGTGGTAGCCAGATATTGTTTGCTTCGTAAAGGACATTGCCATCAATCTCAACATAATGACGGCGAGCCATGCTCTGACCAACATCCAAGAGAAGGGAATATTCGCCCGCCTCTTCTATGTTCAGCGTGCTGACAAACTGCTGATAGTGACGCTCTTCGCGCTTGTTGCCGGTGGTGCTTGTAGTATTCACCACAACAGTTTCGTCCGAATCAGTCTCCTTCTCAAGCTTAAGGCTATTGGAAGCAGGATTGAAATCCGTCATACCGCAGTTGTTCCACAGAATGCCGTAGCCCTTGTTTGAGATAATCATCGGAAGGGCTATCTGGGTGTTTACCTGAGTGAGACGGCGAGTGAGACCTTTCACATTGAGGTTTCCATCCTGGAATTGCCCTGTACCAAACTGGTATTCGTCGGCAGGAGTTTGGAAGGTTTGCGATACGCGATAGGCGTCATTGCCATTGTCCTTTGTTTTGATTATCACACGACCATAGGTAGCTTCCGAAAGAATACAGTTGCCCTTTGCATCGTGAAAAGAAAGCTGGTCAATCGGATTATAGCGAGCTGTCAACTTCGTGTCCTTAGACACAGAAGCAACCTTCTTTATCGCCGCTTCCGTATAGAACGATGCTGGCTCCGGCTTATGACCGCGAGGCAGAAGTTGTACACGGATGGCGTTTTGACAAAGTTGGGTTACTCGCAGCGTGTCGCCATTGGCGATAACCCACGATTTGACGGCAGGTTTTGCTGCGAAACAGTTAGCTGCGATGCAGAGAAGAAGTATTAAAAGTTTATTTCTCATAGTTTCCTATCCAAGGCATCCACTTTTTGTAATCAACATTCTTGAACATTTCTGCTTTCTGCACATTAGTATCGGCAGACTTTCCAAGTAGGAAGCGGTCAACGAAAGCCTCAACTTCCGGATATTGCTCCTTAGGTAGCTGGCAGTGCATGTGGCCTCCAACGATGGAGAATCCCATGCGGTCGGCAATGCCGAACTGCTCCCAGACCTTGCGTGCTGCATGGCATGAAACATATCCGCTCTCGTCGGCGAGCCATTCGTAGTCTGTATTGCCAAGTACTAGAAGTGCACGAGGGGCTACGAGAGCTGCTAGCTGATGATGGTCGATAGGGAGTTTAGCGACGTTGGTCTCCGAGAACTGTCGCATATCCTCAATAAACCAAGAGTAGTTTGTGCGCGCAATTGTCTCAACATTGCCGAGAGTTTCGCTTACACGCCATGAGTCAACACCGCCGCCACCAGGTTCCTGAGCAATGCAAAGTGCGATGCGTTCGTCAAGGGCAGCAGAGAAGAGAGCCATCTTTCCTGCGAAACTACAACCTGTAATAGCAATGTGCTTCATGTCGATGCGAGACTTTTCGCCTAGGATTTCAAGAGCATCAAGAATGCGACTTACACCCCAAGGCCATGCAGAGTAAGATCCGATGTAGGTCTTATCAGGATAAATCTTGTTGATTGGTTCCTGTCCGCGACGCTGGGTGTGCGAAGTTATCTGAGAGAAATTATAGGAGATGCGTGCCACTTTGCGGCTCTCGAAAATCTCCTTTGGCAGACTACCAGTGCCACCGAAACCTATGCCGATAACTGCAGGAAACGGTCCGTCGCCTTCAGGATAGTCTATCTTTACTCGCATACAGAGTATCTCGTCGCCTACGCTGACGTTGATTTTCAGCGTGTCGTTCTTGATCTGAGCCCATACCTGATCCTTGCTTACCTCAGGTTTTTCGCCAATCTCATACTTCTGCAAGTAGTGGATTATCTCAGCGCGATGCTTCTCCCAGTCTTTGTATTGCGAGCTGCGAGAGCCGTCGGCAAAGAGAAATGGATCTGGCAGAGTCTCGATGCGTGGCAATTCTGCGAAAGACTTTTCAGGGATGTTTACGCTGATTCTTGCGGAGGTATTCTCATTCTGGAACACTGCCGGAATATTGTTCTGGGCAACTACAACTGAGGAAATAAAGAGGGAAAGAGTGAGGATAATGTTTTTCATAAGTAGATAAATGGTATTATTTGTCAAATCTACGGAAGATTCCTGCCATGATTGTGCCACTGATACTGTGCCAAGCGCAGCTGATGGCGCAAGGCAGAAGGGCAAGCGGATTGGTGGCAAGGAAGAAATTTGTCGCAAGGTTTGTGGCGAGTCCCGCATTCTGCATACCGACCTCTATGCTGAGCGTGCGCTGTTTGGCTGTGTTGAACTTGAACATTCGTGCTACGCTGAAGCCGAGTAAATAGCCGAGGCTGTTATGGCAGAATACTGCGCCCATGGTAATTGCAAGTATTGAGAGTCCTTCGCTTACGAGTCTGTCGTGTACACTCGTTATCACGCCGCCCACGATACATGCCAATGCAATGACGCTAAAAGCCGGCATAACTGACTGGATATTGGTAAAATATTCCTTGCTGCCAAACCATACATTCAGCGTAAAGCCTACGAGAACGGGTATGAGTGTAACTATCAGTATGTTGATGAACATTCCGACGGCATCAACATCTACGCTTTGTCCTGCAAGCAGAAGCACGAGCAAAGGGGTAACTATAGGTGCGAGCAGGGTGGAGATAGTTGTCATGCCCACGCTGTATGCGATGTCACCCTTGCACAGGTAACTCATTATGTTGCTGGAAACGCCGCCCGGGCAACAACCGACAAGGATTATGCCGATGCTGATATCAGTAGAAAGAGATAGGAGTTTGCAGATAGAGAATGCAACAAGCGGCATGATGCTATACTGTGCTATTGTGCCAAGGAGTAGGTCAAACGGACGGTTTGCCAAAGCCTTGAAGTCGGCGGTGGATAGCGTAAGTCCCATCGTAAGCATGATGAAGCCGAGAATGCTGGTCTGCACATAACCGCTCACCCAGGCGAATGACTGTGGAACGAAGAACGTGAAAATAGCCGTTGCCACAACGATAATGGTAGCGTGCTGCGATATCTTGGATGCAAGTTGTCTCATGTAACCTTTATTTGGCGGCAAAGTTAATAAAAAACTTCGTATATTTTCAAGTTATTCTGTTTTTTGTTTAAGTTTTGTATCAAATGAATAAATTGTTGTAACTTTGAACGTGATTTGCGAGCTTTTACGACTCGGAAAATGCGGAAAAAAGGTA
Source organism: Prevotella sp. (assembly GCA_045597565.1). Lineage (GTDB taxonomy): Bacteria > Bacteroidota > Bacteroidia > Bacteroidales > Bacteroidaceae > Prevotella. Next base: position 19,455 of record JAZLKJ010000009.1, read on the forward strand.
AGAATTAAAGAAAATAAAGGGGCTTGATGAAATTAATTGCCTTAAGATTTGCAAACTTGTAAAAATCTTGATATATTTGCAGACGAATTTGAAAAGCATTTAATAACAACTGGTATAATTTCTAACCCTAAAAAACAGAACTTAATCTATGCCATCTTCTGTTCTCTCGCTGTTTGCTGCGGCAACAGCCGGCAGTAGCATGTCCATCGGCTTTGCTGCCCTCTTGGCTTTCTTGCCTATTCTCCTGGCACTCGTTCTCATGGCGGGCTTCCGTTGGCCTTCTACTAAGGCTATGCCATTGTCTTTCCTCGTTACTGCAGTCATTGCGCTGTTTGCATGGGATCTTCCTTTCATGCGCGTTGTAGCTCTCACGCTCGCAGGTTTCTGGGATGCTTTCGGAATCCTTATTATCGTGTTCGGTGCACTTCTTATCTACTACACTTTGCAGTCAAGCGGTGCTATGGAGACCATCCAGGCGGGTATGCAGAAGATCAGTCCTGACCGTCGTATTCAGGCTATCATCATCGGCTTCATGTTCTCTGCATTCATCGAAGGTGCAGCAGGCTTCGGAACACCGGCAGCTCTCGCAGCTCCATTGCTTCTCGGTCTTGGCTTCCCTCCATTGTGTGCAGCCGTTATCTGCCTCTGTTTCAACTCAATACCTGTAACTTTCGGTGCCGTAGGTACTCCTACCATCAAGGGCTTCGGCTCTCTTGAGGAGCAGGCTATTCAGGCTCTTAACGACATGAATCTTGCTGGTGTTGACGCTTCAATGGTTTACAAGCACATTGGCGAATATGTCACTCTCTGCCACCTCCCAATGCTCTTCGTTCTTCCTATCTTCATGATGGGCTTCATGACTCGTTTCTACGGCAAGAACAAGTCTTGGAAGGAAGGTTTCGCAATTTGGAAGTACTGCCTCCTCGCATCAATCTGCTTCGGCATTCCTTTCTATACATTAGCATGGCTCGCAGGTCCTGAGATTCCATCAATGATGGGCGGTATCATCGGTCTTGGCGTTCTCGTATGGCTTACAAAGAAGGGCGTCTTCGTACCAAAGGACGTTTGGACTTTCGGCGATGCTGAGACTTGGGACCCAGACTGGTCTGGCGAAATCAAGGCTTCTGACGTGAAGGAGTTCAAGCAGCACATGAGTCAGGTTAAGGCTTGGATGCCATACATCCTCTGCGGTCTTATCCTCGTTATCACCCGCGTTCCTGCTTTCGGACTCAAGCCTATCATCAACGACCCAATGTTCAGCCTCGGCTTCACTAACATTCTCGGTGAGGAAGGTGTGAACTCAGCAATAGCAAT
>JAZLKJ010000010.1:0-4751 GCA_045597565.1 Prevotella sp.
CTGGACGGTAAGGGCTATCTCTGGCATGAGATAAAGTACCTGTTCGTGGCGTTCAATAGCACGCTGGATTAGATGGATGTAAATCTCTGTTTTTCCCGACGATGTTACGCCATGGAGAAGTACGGTGTTCTTCTTCATGAACTGAAGGAGAATCTTGTTGTAAGCTTCCTCCTGCGTTTCGTTCAGGGTGTTGAACTTCTTGTAAGGCTGGAGCGAAAGGTTGTTGAGGCGACCAATCTCGCGCTCATACTCAACGAGGAAATCGCGCTTGATGAGCTGGCGGAGAGTGGCGGTGTTGCCGTGGGAGGAGTTGAGAAGCTCGTCGCGAGTGACTTCGAAGATGCTGCCCGAAGCGGACGCTTCGGGAACGGTGGCGGAGAGCTTGTCCCAACCGCTAAGTTCAAGGAAACTGCAAAACATTTCCGCCTGTTTTTGCGCACGTTTAAGGACGTTGAGGGCAATATGGAGATTGCGTTCGTTGGCAAGTTTCGGATTAAGCTTGACGCATGTTTCTGTTTTTGGCTTATAACGGTCTTCCTGCTTCATTCCTGCTGGCAGTGCGGCGTTCATTACTTCACCGATAGGGGAAAGGTAATAGTCTGAAATCCAGTGCCATAGTTTGAGTTGTGAGATTGTTACACTAGGCTCTGCATCTATGACTCTCTCAATGTCTTTTATAGCGAATTTCTTTCCGTCAGCCGATGGCGCTGAGGCTTGTGTTTCCTGAATGTTGTCAACGACTGCGATATACTTCTTTGTCTTTCCCCAAGGAACAAGCACGCGGCATCCTGGCTTCACCTTGTCTGTAAGCGAAGCTGGAATGGAGTAGGAGAATGTTCCTTCAAGTGGAAGTGGCAGTATGACGTTGGCAATCATTAAGTACTACTTGTGCGTCAGTTGCGCGAAGAGTCGTTCGAATTCTTCCTTTAGTTTGACGGGGTGTGAGATTATGTTGCGGAGAGCTGCTATTCGTTGCTCGTTCTTTGAACCAGGAATCCAAAGCTTGATGTAGCCGCTCTGCGAGTATTTGTTTTCAAGATGTTCTGCAAAGCGCTTGAACTGATCTTCCTTGTTAAGTTCAGGATAGTTGTCTAATCCGAACTGAATGGTGCGTCGCATGACAGTTTCAGGTTCCAGTTCGCGGTCAGCTTCAGCAACAATCTTGCCGTACATGCTTCGCGGAGCCTTTGCCGCCGACGCGCGATGGTCTTCTACAGCTTCTTTCATGATGTTAATCTGCGCTGGAGTGAACCACTTGGAAAGACGTTTGTCAGCGAGAAGAATCTTGCCGGAAGTAATGTGGTGTACTGCACGAGGGCCTTCAAGACCTAGATCGTGATAGGCAGCAATAGTGTAGCACATATTGATGTCTAAACCGAGGCGGCGGGCTAGTTCGAGCGACTCTTTTATGACGTGCTGAACATGCTCCGAACGGTGTGCAGCATCGAAAGCTTGATAGCGCGGAAGTATCTGACTCTCAATGAATGACATCAAGTCTAAAGAAACTGAGTTTTCCATGATTTGTGTTATTGATAAAAATTAAAAATTAAAGATTAAAGCGAAGAGCGATAACTGTTGCACGCATGGGATTTTTCACTTTTCATTTTTCATTTTTAATTATAATATAAAGTATCAGTATCCTCTTGAACCAAAGATGGCTGTGCCAACGCGAACCATAGTAGAACCTTCGTCCATGGCTATCTGATAGTCGTGGCTCATGCCCATGGAGAGTGTCTGCCAATTGCTGAATTCAGCATTTTGTTTAACTTCCTCGAAGAACTCCTTTGCCTGACGGAATTCCTTGCGCCACTGCTCTTCATCGTCGCAGTTGGTCGCCATGGTCATTATACCGCGAAACTCAATGCCTTCCATCTCCTTCCAAATGCCAGAGGCGATATACTCGCGGCATTCTTCAATAGAGAATCCGAACTTCGTCTCCTCCTGTGCCATGTGAAGCTGGAGAAGAACCGGAATACGGCGGCCGCACTTCACACCCTGCTTGTTTATCTCGGCAATGAGTCGAGGGCTGTCAGCCGAATGGATAAGGCTTACGAAAGGAGCGATATACTTTACCTTGTTTGTCTGAAGATGGCCAATGAAATGCCACTCAATGTCCTTAGGCAAAACAGCTTCCTTTCTCACGAGTTCCTGCACATGACTCTCGCCGAAGATTCGCTGTCCGGCATCGTAGGCTTCCTGAAGTTCCGCTTCTGGATGATATTTGCTAACGGCACAAAGGGCTACACCCTCACGGAGCGTAGCCTTTATGCTATTTAGGTCGTCTGAGATAGTTGCCATTTTAGTGTTTTTTTGCACAAAGGGGTCTGACCCTTTTGTGCAATTTTATTCTACTGGAGCAGTTTCTTCCTGTTCGAATTCTGGCTTATCGTTCTTCTGATTCTTGTTACCGGCAATGTCCTTGTGCTCAATTACATTAACGTAGCTAGTCTCCTGGAGAGTGTGTATGGTGAAGTCAATCATACCGCCACTCATTGCCTCCTGAATGTAGCCTACAGCCTGAGAAAGAGAGTGAGCCTGAACGAGGTGGTTTACGGCAGTCTTCTTTTCCTTCTCAGTCTTCTCATCCATCGTGATGTACATTAGCTTTGCCTTGTACCAGTAATCGTCAGTGTCCTTGTCAGAGAAGAATATTTCGTTGAAGTTGATTTTCTTGAGGCTGGTAATTTCAAAACCGCCAGGGTAAAATGCGGCAAGTTCCTCAGCAAGAGTATCTTCTGCCTCTGTGCAGCTGAATGCCTCAACGAGATATTGTTCAGTAGCAGGTTTGGCTGTACCGTCTTCCTGCATCTTAGCTACAGAAGCCTTGCAGTCAAACCATGTAGATGTTTTTGCTCTCATATTTTTGTTGTGAGTTTTGTTTTATTTTACAATTTTATTTCTTCTCTCCGAAGAATAATTTCTTAATAACGAAGAATGCAACGACAACGGCAAGAATACCGAATACGGCAATTTTCAGCTGCGAATCGTACTCATGGATAGCTCCGATGAGTTCTTCTTCCTTTACAAAAGAATGCAGATACCAACCAATAGCGGCAAGAACGCAGTTCCAGATGCCAGCACCAAGAGTAGTGTATCCGAGGAAGACAAGGAAATTCATCTTTGACAATCCCGCAGGCACTGAGATGAGCTGACGTATTACAGGAATGAGTCTGCCGGTGAGAGTGGCAAGAACGCCATGCTCATTGAAGTAGTCTTCACTCTTCTTTACTTTCTCCTCGTTGAGCATACACCAGTGTCCGAATCTGCTGTTTGCGAAAGCATAGACAACAGGTCTGCCGAGGTAGTAGCTGGCAACATAATTGATTATTGCGCCAATGTCAGCACCGAGAGTGGCAAAAAGAACTACGAGGAAAATATTCAGGTTTCCAGCGGCAGCATGGTACGCAGCAGGTGTTACAACCAACTCAGAAGGGAATGGGATAACGCTGCTTTCAAGAGTCATGCCGAGTATCACCGTCCAATAGTTCAGGTTGTCAAAAATCCATTGTGCTAATTCGTGCATGTGTGTATAAATGATTATTGGTGACAGCATTTCTGCTGCCACCATTATGAGTGTCTGTTAGAGAATATTACATCATGCCCATGCCTGGAGCGCCGCCCATTGGCATTGCTGGCTCTGGAGCAGGCTGGTCGCAGATTACGCACTCTGTAGTGAGGAAGAGACCTGCGATAGAAGCTGCGTTCTCAAGAGCTACGCGAGAAACCTTTGCTGGGTCGATGATACCTGCTGCACGCATATCCTCGTAGATGTCCTTGCGAGCATTGTAACCGAAGTCGCCTTCGCCCTCACGAACCTTCTGAACAACAACAGCACCTTCGCCACCAGCGTTTGCAACAATCTGACGGAGAGGCTCTTCAATAGCACGAACAACGATGTTGATACCTGTCTGCTCGTCTGGGTTGTCGCCCTTAAGACCAGCAACAGCGTCGAGAGCGCGGATGTATGTTGTACCACCACCGGCAACAACACCTTCCTCGATAGCGGCACGAGTAGCGCAGAGAGCATCGTCCACGCGATCCTTCTTCTCCTTCATCTCAACCTCTGAGTTTGCACCAACATAGAGAACAGCTACACCGCCAGCGAGCTTAGCAAGGCGCTCCTGAAGCTTCTCCTTGTCGTAGTTTGAAGTAGTAGTTGCGATTTCGTTCTTGATCTGAGCTACGCGGTCAGCGATAGCTTCCTTAGAGCCGGCACCGTCAACGATAGTTGTGTTGTCCTTAGAAACAACAGCCTTGTCGCAGGTACCGAGCATTTCGATAGTAGCCTGGTCGAGAGAAAGACCCTTCTCCTCAGAGATTACCATACCGCCAGTGAGAATAGCGATGTCCTCGAGCATAGCCTTGCGACGGTCGCCGAAGCCTGGAGCCTTTACAGCACAGATCTTGAGGTTAGAGCGGAGACGGTTTACAACGAGAGTAGTGAGAGCCTCTGAGTCAACATCCTCTGCGATAACGAGGAGCGGACGACCAGTCTCGGCAGCAGGTTGAAGGATAGGGAGGAACTCCTTGAGGTTAGAGATCTTCTTGTCGTAGAGGAGGATGAGTGGGTGATCCATAACGCATTCCATCTTCTCTGCGTCAGTTACGAAGTAGCCTGAGAGATAACCGCGGTCGAACTGCATACCCTCGACAACGCCGATGTGAGTGTCGCGGCTCTTGCTTTCCTCGATAGTGATTACGCCGTCCTTTGAAACCTTGCGGAAACACTCAGCGAGGAGCTTACCGATTTC
>JAZLKJ010000011.1:0-3367 GCA_045597565.1 Prevotella sp.
TCCGAAGTCCGCTATTCTTTCTTTTGTCATAACTCACGAATTACTAACAATGAGGCTGTTTTTAGATAGTCTCGCAAACAAATATTTTCGAATGAAAAACCTTAGGAATACAAGGCAAATCCTTAGGGAAATTTCATTAAACACGATACTTCATCTATTATAATTCGTAATGAATAAACTAAAATAAGAGAAAAATGCACCTTTTTTGTTATATACACTTTGCGAAATTGACTGATAAAAAGAAAAAGTGAGCAAGAATAATACAAATACTAAGCAGAAGTTATCTTTAAGTGTTAAAAAAAGTATAACTTTGCCGCGTAAAAAGTAAATATATTCAACATTTTTTAACAGTATGACACAATACATTAAACTTAGCAAAGGCCTCAACATTTCCCTTAAGGGAAAGGCAGTACAGACTGTCAAGGAAGTGGCCTTGGGCGAAGACATTGCTATTGTTCCTGCTGCTTTTGAAGGTGTAACTCCAAAGGTATTAGTAAAGCAAGGTGATAAGGTCTTGGCTGGTGACGCTCTCTTCCAGGCGAAGAGCAGTGAGATTGTCAAGGTTGTTGCACCTGTAAGCGGTACTGTAACTGAGGTAGTTCGTGGCGAGCGCCGTAAGGTTATGCTCGTTAAGATTCAGGCAGACAAGGAGCAGAAGCAAAAGGACTTCGGCAAGAAAGACGTCGCAAAGATGTCAGGTAATGAGATTGTTAGCTTGCTTTCAGAAAGCGGAATGTTGGCATTTGTCAACCAGTTGCCTTACGACTGTGTTGTAGCCGACCCAACCGTTACTCCGAAAGCAATTTTTGTTTCTGCTTTCCGCGACATGCCTCTCGAAGCAGAAGCAGCAGTGGAATTTGCTGGCGAAGACGCTAACTTCAAGGCTGGTATCGCAGCACTCGCAAAGGTTGCAAAGACTTATGTTGGTGTAAACGAGTATCAGGAAGGTCAGGCTTTCACTCAGGGTCTAGACGCAGAAGTTGCAGTGTTCAAGGGCAAGTGTCCTGCAGGTAACGTAAGTGTTCAGGTTAACCACCTTGCCCCAGTGAACAAGGGCGAAGTTGTTTGGACTGTTGACCCAATGGCAGTTTGCTTCATCGGCCGTCTCGTAAACACTGGCAAGGTTGATTTCTCTCGCGTCATCGCAGTTGCTGGTAGCGAAATGAAGGAGCCTTCATACGTTAAGGCTGTTATCGGTCAGCCTCTCAAGGCTATCCTCGCTGGTCAGCTCGATTCTACAGAGAATGTCCGCATCATCAACGGTAACCCTCTCACTGGTGCTCTCTCATGCATCGACGACTATCTCTGGGCTACTTCTTCATGCGTAACAGCTATCCCTGAGAACTCATGCCCAGACGAACTCTTCGGATGGATTATGCCACGCTTCAAGCAGTTCTCTACAAGCCGCACATATTTCTCTTGGCTTCAGGGCAAGAAGGAATATGCTCTCGACGCTCGTATAAAGGGTGAAGCTCGCCACATGATTATGTCAGGTGAGTACGACAAGGTTTTCCCTATGGACATCTACCCAGAATATCTCGTAAAGGCTATCATCGCTCAGGACATCGACAAGATGGAACAGCTCGGCATCTATGAGGTTTCTCCAAAGGATTTTGCCCTTGCAGAGTTCGTTTGCTCTTCAAAACAGCCACTTCAGGCTATCGTTCGCGAAGGTTTGAACATGCTCAAGAAGGAAAACTCATAATCAATTATTAATTATAAAATTGATAATTCTTCAAAATGAAATTTCTCGTTAATTTAAGAAACAATCTTAAGCCTAACTTCGAGGAAGGCGGAAAGTATCACTACCTGAGAAGTGTGTTCGACGGTTTTGATTCGTTCCTCTTCGTTCCAAACCATACGGCGAAGTCAGGCTCACACATACATGATGCTGTCGATTCAAAGCGCATCATCAGTTTTGTGGTTATAGCATTGCTTCCTGCCCTCGTGTTCGGTATGTACAACATTGGCTACCAGAACGCTCTTGCTGCAGGTAAGCTCGCTGAAACAGGCTGCTTCGAGATGTTCCTCTTCGGTGCTCTCGCTGTTTTGCCTAAGATTATCGTAAGCTACATCGTAGGTCTTTCTATCGAGTTCGCTTGGGCTCAGTGGAAGGGTGAGGAAATCCACGAAGGTTTCCTTGCTTCAGGTATCATCATCCCAATGATTATCCCTGTAGGCTGCCCTCTCTGGATGCTCGCTATCGCTACTGCTTTTGCAGTAATCATCGGTAAGGAAATCTTCGGTGGTACTGGTATGAATATCTTCAACCCTGCACTCGTTGCGCGTGCGTTCCTTTTCTTCTCTTATCCTACAATGATGAGTGGCGACAAGGTTTGGGTTGCTAACGACACAATCTTCGGTCTTGGCTATCAGCTCCCTGACACATTCACAGCTGCTACTCCTCTTGCTGAGGTTGCAGGAAACAGCTACAACGGCTGCATCTGCGACGCTATCATCGGTACTATCCCAGGTTCTATCGGTGAGACTTCTGTTATCGCTATTGCAATCGGTGGTCTCTTCCTCCTCATCACTAATGTAGCTTCATGGCGCACAATGCTTTCTGTATTCGTAGGTGGTGCTGTTGCTGGCCTTATCTTCAAGGCTACAGGTCAGACTCCTGTTGAATGGTACGAACACCTCGTACTTGGTGGTTTCTGCTTCGGTGCTGTGTTCATGGCAACAGACCCTGTAACTTCTTGCCGCACAAGCTGTGGCCAGTATGTTTACGGTGCTCTCATCGGACTCGTAGCAGTAACAGTTCGCGTTCTCAACCCTGGTTATCCAGAGGGCATGATGCTCGCTATCCTTCTCATGAATATGTTCGCACCACTTATTGACTACTGCTTCGTACAGAGCAATATCTCTAAGCGTGCTAAGCGTGCAACCAAATAATCATTACAACTATGGCAAAACTGAATACAAACTCTAATGTTTATACCATCGGTTACGCAATAGTAATGGTGGTTATCGTAGCTTTCCTCCTCGCTTTCATCTCACAGTCTTTGAGAGAGAAGCAGGATGCTAACGTAAAGCTCGACTATAAGAAGCAGGTTCTCAACTCTCTCGACCTCCGCAACCTTCCAGACGCTGAAAAGACTTACAGCGAGGTAGTGAAGAGCGAAGAGGAAGTTGAAGACGGCTACAAGATTTTCACTTGCGAACTTGAAGGCAAGACAAAGTACGTGCTCACAGTAAAGGGTATGGGACTTTGGGGCCCTATCTCTGGTTTCATCTCTCTCGATGAAGACAAGCAGACCGTTTACGGCGTTTACTTCAACCACGAGGGTGAGACTGCCGGTCTTGGTGCTGAAATCAAGGACTCTAAGGCTTGGCAGGACAAGTTCAAGGGCAAGAAGATTACAAA
>JAZLKJ010000012.1:0-11608 GCA_045597565.1 Prevotella sp.
GGCTCACAAAGAAACTCGTATGTTCCGATTTTTGGAAGTGGAGTCTGCATTAACCGTGATAGAGTTTTGTAGTTTGATAAGTTGGCTCACAAGTAAGGTTTACTCCAAGACGGCGGAATATTGTCTCATCCTTAGGAGAAAGAATAACCGTTGAGTGAACTTCACAACCACGAAGCTCTGAGAGTTTCTCCATAGCGTTACGTGCATTGATATCAGTAAGCGCGCAGATAGAGAGAGCTACAAGAACTTCCTCTGTATGAAGACGTGGGTTTGTGTGACCAAGCTGCTTTGTCTCTAGTTCACACACAGGCTCAATGACCATTGGTGAAATCAAATTGACAGCATCAGGAATACCGGCAAGATACTTCAAAGCGTTAAGAAGCATTGAAGAAGAAGGACCAAGAAGATCAGATGTCTTTCCACATACGATATGACCATCAGCAAGTTGGATAGCAGCTGCAGGAAGTCCATCTGTTTCTTCAGAACGTTTGCAAGCAGCAGTTGCCACAGAACGATCAGAAGGAGAAACACCTGCTTGGTTCATAAGAATCTCAATCTTATCAACCTGCTCATGACCGGCATTACCCTTACGTTCTTCAACTAAAGTCTTATAATAACGACGAACTATTTCATCTTTACCTGCCTGACATGTTACCATATCGTCCACAATACAGTTTCCTGCCATGTTAACACCCATGTCAGTTGGTGACTTGTAAGGACTCTTGCCAAGAATCTGCTCCATCATAGCATTGAGAACAGGAAAGATTTCTACATCACGATTGTAGTTGATGGTAGTCTTTCCATATGCCTCAAGATGGAATGGATCAATCATGTTCATGTCGTTAAGGTCGGCAGTGGCAGCTTCGTAAGCAAGGTTTACTGGGTGCTTAAGAGGGATATTCCAGATAGGGAATGTGTCGAACTTAGCATAACCTGCCTTCACACCGCGCTTGTTCTCGTGGTAAAGCTGTGAGAGGCAAGTTGCCATCTTACCGCTACCAGGACCAGGAGCAGTAACAACAACGAGCTGGCGAGTAGTCTCAACAAACTCATTCTTACCATAACCTTCCTCGCTAACAATCTTACCGATATTGTGAGGATAACCGTCAATTGGATAGTGGCGATAAACCTTAAGACCAAGAGACTCAAGCTTCAGTTGATAAGTGATAGCATTTGGCTGACCAGTGAAACGAGTGAGCACAACGCTACTTACATAAAGACCGTAGCCGCGGAAAGCATCAATAAGACGAAGAACATCCATATCATAGGTGATACCGAGGTCGCCGCGCACCTTGTTCTTTTCGATGTCAGCAGCATTTATAGCGATAATCACCTCAGCGTCGTCCTTCATCTGAGTGAGCATGCGGATCTTTGAATCCGGTTCAAAACCAGGGAGTACACGTGATGCGTGGAAATCATCGAAGAGTTTGCCGCCAAACTCTAAGTAAAGCTTACCACCGAACTGTGCAATACGCTCCTTAATGTGCTGAGATTGCGTACGGATGTAAGCGTCGTTATCAAAACCCTTAATCATTTGTAATGTCTGATTTATGAGTGAAATACTTTGCCTTAAAATATTAAGAGCCTTAAGATTTTTAAGATTCTTAAGACCCTTAATACATTATTCTACAACGACAAGTACTGTATTTTCTTTAACAGCGTCGCCAGCGTTGACTTCAATAGCAGTAACCTTTCCGTCGCAAACTGCTTCAAGGTTATTATTCATTTTCATTGCTTCAAGCACAACTACTGTCTGTCCTTCCTTTACTTCGTCGCCAATCTTTACCTTTACCTCAATAACTGTTCCTGGCAGTGGAGCTTTTACTGTGCCGCCACCAGCAGCGAGTTGAATTTTTGGAGCTTCTACCTTCACGGCAGCCTTCATCTCCTTTTTTGTGATAGTTGACTCCTCTGTGTATGGATTACACTGGCGAGTCCAACTTGTTTGCTTTGGATTAATTGTAATAGACATTTTGTTTTGTTTTTGCGTTATTATCCTATTTGAAGATTATTCTTCTTTGGTATTGGTTGCCCAAGCGTTAAGCTTAGAGTATTCCATAACGATTATTCCCATTATTGTAGGGCGAAGATTTCTGACCGCACATATTATATTTGTTATATAATCAACTCGGAAATCATCGCCCTACTATGGGGATAAAGTTTATAATTACCTTTTATTCCCGTTACGGGAGTAGTAGGGCTTTTTTACATAGGAATGTTTCCGTGCTTCTTCTCAGGAAGAGCATCGCGCTTAGTAGCGAGCTGAGCGAGAGCCTTGCAGATGCGGAAACGAGTGTTGCGAGGTTCGATTACGTCGTCAATGTAACCGTACTTAGCAGCCTGGTATGGGTTAGCGAAGAGATCTGAGTATTCCTTCTCCTTTTCTGCGAGGAATGCCTTGACATCTTCTCCAGCCTCCTTCTTAGCCTTAGCCTCACGAGCAGAGAGAACGGCAACAGCACCTGCTGCACCCATAACTGCGATTTCTGCTGATGGCCAAGCGTAGTTGAGGTCTGTACGGAGCTGCTTACAGCCCATCACGATGTGTGAACCACCGTAAGACTTGCGGAGAGTAACTGTTACCTTAGGTACAGTAGCCTCACCATAAGCGTAGAGAAGTTTAGCACCATGCTGGATAACAGCGTTGTATTCCTGACCTGTACCTGGGAGGAAGCCTGGTACGTCAACGAGAGATACGATAGGAATATTGAATGCGTCGCAGAAACGAACGAAGCGAGCACCCTTACGAGAAGCGTTTACGTCGAGTACACCTGCGTAAGCAGATGGCTGGTTAGCAACGATACCAACAGACTGACCGTTGAAGCGAGCGAAACCAACGATGATGTTCTTAGCGAACTTAGGCTGAACCTCAAAGAACTCACCATTATCAACAACTTCGCCGATAACCTTATACATATCGTAAGCTGCGTTAGGGTTCTCAGGCATGATTTCGTTGAGAACGTCAGAAACGCGGTCAACTGGGTCTGTGCAAGCTACGCGTGGAGCTTCTTCCATGTTGTTAGAAGGAATGTAGCTAACGAGTGTGCGGATCATCTGGAGACCTTCTTCCTCAGTCTTAGCTGTGAAGTGAGTAACACCTGACTTAGAAGCGTGAACAGAAGCACCACCGAGACTTTCCTGGTCAACAACCTCACCAGTTACAGTCTTAACAACAGCAGGGCCTGTAAGGAACATGTAAGAAGTGCCTTCCATCATGAGAGTGAAGTCCTGGAGAGCTGGAGAGTAAACAGCACCACCAGCACAAGGGCCATAGATCGCTGCAATCTGAGGAACAACACCTGAAGCGAGGATGTTACGTTCGAAGATCTCTGCATAACCTGCAAGAGCATTGATACCTTCCTGAATACGAGCACCACCAGAGTCGTTGATACCGATACAGGGTGCACCCATCTTCATTGCCATATCCATAACCTTGCAGATCTTCTGAGCCATTGTCTCAGAGAGAGAACCACCGTTTACAGTGAAGTCCTGAGCATAAACATAAACGAGACGACCGTCGATAGTACCGCTACCAACAACAACGCCATCACCGAGAGTCTGCTTCTTCTCCATACCGAAGTTTGTACAACGATGGAGTTTGAACATATCAAACTCTTCAAAACTACCCTCATCGAGGAGCATATCAATACGCTCGCGTGCTGTATATTTGCCGCGTGCGTGCTGCTTTTCAATAGCCTTTTCACCACCACCGAGTTCGGCAACAGCGCGCTTTTCTATCAAAGCTTTAATTTTATCTAATTGAGACATATTTCAATGAATTAAGTGATATATAAATTAATGTTCGCAGAGTTCAGTGAGAATACCGCAAGTTGATTTTGGGTGAAGGAATGCGATGTTGAGGTTTTCAGCACCCTTGCGTGGAGCTTTGTCGATGAGACGGATTTCCTTGCCTTCACAGAATGCGAGAGCTTCAGCAACACCATCTTCTACACAGAAAGCAACGTGGTGAACGCCCTTATTGCCTTTGTCGAGCCACTTCTGGATAGTAGAATCTGGAGATGTTGGCTCGAGGAGTTCGAGTTTTACTTCGCCGCACTTAAGGAAAGCAGTCTTTACCTTCTGATCTGCAACTTCTTCTACTGCATAGCACTCAAGACCGAGTACTTCCTTGAAATAAGGGAGAGCTTCCTCAATGCTCTGAACAGCAATACCGAGGTGCTCGATGTGTGAAATTTTCATTTTGGTTATTTTGAGTTTTAAAGTATTACGTTTTATATCTTTAGTTTTCAGTTTTAATTTGTTAGTGCTGAAACATCAACTTTCTTCTTTGATGACTTTCAATATAACACTTGTGGCACCCATCGTGAAAAGGGTGCCATCGTCGATGATTCTTTTTTCTCTATCGCCAAGAATCACGTCTCCGACGAAGGTACCTGTATAGCTTGGTCCGTCGGAAAGTATAAATTTGAGTTCGCCGTTTTTGTCGCGAGAAATGTCAATGTTGCAATGGCAATGGTCAATGCTTGGGTCGGAAGTCTCGATAGGCACGGTGGTCTTTGCGCCTTTGCAGTACTTTCCTATTATGTTATTGCCCATGCGAAGTGGGAGAAGTTGCTTGAAATGGAACTGGTTTTCTATGACAAGCAAATGAGCCACTGCCTCTTCCTTCTGCTTCATCACGCCGATGCGAATGCCAAACTGGTGATTGCATTGCGGACATTGGAAGACAAGCTTCTGACCTTCAGCGTATTTTGTTTCGTCGAAGGTAATCTTATTGTCACATTTTGGGCAGCGTACTCTTTTCATTATATCTTCTTTATCCAAGCTATCTTGAACTTTTCATTGTCCTGATGCTTGGCTATTTCTGCTTTAGCGTCTTCAATATTTGCATATGTTCCGAACACAACCATTGGAGACTTTTCTCCTTCAATTGTAGCAGGAACGCCTTCTTTTTTGAGTTCTTCTGCATAGTACTTAGCACCTTCCATGCTTATACCCGCAGCAAGAACGACAGTGAAATTAGCTTCTTTTGCTTCTGGAGCCTTTGGAGCTTCTTGTTTCTTTACAACAATTTTCTTTGCAACAACCTTCTTTGCGGGTGCTTTCTTTTCTACTACAGAAGTTTCTGATTTCCAATTAAAAACAGAAGCAACCTGAACTTCTTGCATCGTGTTTGCAGCATACTTCATTGGGATAACGGAAAGTATGGCAAGAGCGACTACGGCAGCAGCAGTAGCACACTTGCGAAGTGTAGAGCGTTTGATGGTGATGACAATTGGTTCGTCATCTTCCTTGGCGAAGATGCTTTTCTTCTTACACTCAGAAGGAACGAAAGAAGGCTTTAGAATGGCATTTACTTTAGTGTCATCGCTGTTCTTCGCAGCAATTACAGCGTCAAGTTTCTCTATATCAAGAGCGTCAATTCCATATATGGAAGGAGTAAGAATACCCGAAGTGTGAGGTGTGAAATCGTATTCTCCATTGTTGTAAGAAAGCACACCAATACCCTTAAAGTCAAAGAACCCGTTGTTAGAAAGTTCTTGTTTTATGTCTTCCACCTCTCTTTTAATCTCTTTCTCTGCATCCGGGTAAGAAAGCTGGTAAGCGTCGATATACGACTGAACGAGAATAGAGTCATTGATGTTCACTCTTGGATTGAATCCGAGAGTGCGAAGAGGTGGGAGAAAGAGATTCTCTATATTGTCAAATCTTGCAGAAAGCGCATTCGCCATGAAGCATCCGAAACCAGGAACGATGACGGAGTTTTCGTTCAGCAAGAGGTTTTCAATATGTTTTACTATCTTCATATAGAATTAGTTACAGTTATTTAGTAATGTCAGTTGGCATGCTCTGAGCATGAATATCTTTATACAAATCGCTGCAAAGTTATAAAAAAAGATAGAAAACAAACAAAAAAAGAGAGAATAATTTGTTTTTTCTTAATTTATAATGATTATTACGTATGTAATACATTTATTTATCAATTTCCTGGAAATCTACATATTCGCCTTCATCATCCCTGAAAATCCGTCCCTGCGAAGCGTTTCTTTCTTGTTGTTTTCCACCTGAGTATGAGAAATTGCTGTTGGCAGAATATGACTTATTGCTGGCACTTTGTCGCGTGTCAGTATTATTATGTTCGGAGTTGCCGAACCCACCGTACCATTTTCCGGTTTTGTTACCGTTGATAACGTTCCATGTTTTCAGTAGTATTCCTCCTATGAGAATTACTGGTAGCAGAATAACAAGCATTATCAGACATCCTAAGAATTGAAACATAGCATTTCTTTTAGATTATACATTCAACTTCTCGCATGAGTCTTTACTCCTGAGAGAGATCATGAACCATTTGTCTGTAAACACGATAGACGTGATACCTCGATATATATCCAATTAGCGTGCCATCAGGGCTGCAAACTGGAAGTTGATGAGCATTTGTTTCGTCCAGACGCTTCATTACGATGTCCATAGGGTCATTAGTTCCAATGACAGCTGCCGGCTGCGACATAAGTTGCTTTACAGTAAAGTGATGGTAAAGCTCTGTGCGGAAAACTATGTGACGTAGCTTCATCATGTCGATTTCTCCGAGCAGATGACCTGCGTCGTCAAGAACAGGCAGAATGTTTCTATTTGAACGGCTGAGATGCTTTACGAGTTGTCCGAGTTCCACATCCGGCTTTACCGATTCGCTATTCTTCTCTATGACGTTCTCGATATTCATGAGCGTAAGCACGGCTTGGTCGGTATGGTGCGTAAGAAGCTTGCCTTCTCGTGCCAATCGTCCAGCATAGATGGAATGTGGTTCAAAGATGTTTATTGTAAGGTATGAGCTTATGGCAACAATCATGAGAGGGATGAACATGTTGTAGCCGCCTGTAATCTCTGCGATAAGGAATATACCTGTCAGAGGCGCATGCATTACGCCTGCCATTACTGCTGCCATGCCGAGAAGCGCAAAGTTCTTTTCAGGAAGAATTACGCCAATTTCGTATATATTCCAGATGCGAGCGAAGAGAAAACCAGCGAAGGCGCCTATGAAAAGCGATGGCGCGAAAGTACCGCCGCAGCCGCCACCGCCGTTAGTTGCTGATGTGGCAAAAACCTTTGTTAGCACAACCATTGCCACGTACAGAATGAGCATGTCCGATTTTCCTGAGAAGAAAGATGTGTCGAGAAGCTTGTTCCAGTCAGCTTGGCTCGTTCCGTTGAGCAGTATATTTATGCTGCTATAGCCTTCACCGTAGAGTGAAGGGAAGAGCATGATGAGCGATGAAAGAACAAGTGCGCCAACAAACCATTTCAGATAGAAATGTTCCTTGAGTTTTGAGAAAATTCCTTCCGTGAAAGCCATTACCCTCATGAAATATAGACTTACAAATCCGCAGAATGCTCCTAACAGAAGGATTGCTGGAATACGGTTTACTTCCAAGTAGCTTTCGAGTGTGAATTGGAAGAGCGAATCACTTCCCATGAAGATGTATGTGAAGCAAGTTGCCGTTACCGAGGCAATAAGGATAGGCAGAAGAGCTGCCATTGTAAGGTCTATCATCAGCACTTCGAGCGTGAAGACAAGACCTGCCATAGGTGCCTTGAAGACACCAGCAATAGCAGCGGAAGCTCCGCACCCCACAAGCACCATGAGAGTCTTATTGTCCAATCCAAACATTCTTCCCAGGTTACTTCCTATTGCTGAACCTGTAAGAACGATTGGTGCCTCAGCACCTACGGAACCACCACATCCGATTGTTATTGCAGAAGCCACCACCGACGACCAGCAGTTGTGCGCTTTCAGTCGGCTACGGCTTCGGCTTATGGAGTATAGGATTCTTGTTATTCCGTGCGAGATGTTATCCCTTACAATGTATCTAACGAAAAGTGCAGTTACGAGAATACCGATAGCAGGATAAATAAGGTAAAGCCAATTGAAAGTATTAACATCAAAGTTCTGAGTAAGAAGGAGTTGCACTCGATGGATAATCCAGTGCAACACATAACCTGCCACAGCTGCGAAAAAACCTACGAAGAGGCTCAGTATCATGACAAGTCGTCTCTCTGATATTTTTTCTTTTATTGTTGTTACGTTCATTTATTGTCTGATTATCTCTACTTCTCCGTTCTTTTTGAGTTTTATGATGCTCGATGGCTGTACCTTCGTCTTGTCACCGCGACGGAAAGAGCACACGTAATCCACGGCATCGATAATCTCCTGCGGAATTTCCTTAAATGTTCGTGCAGAAGGTTCGCCACTGATGTTCGCACTTGTAGAGACGATTGGCTTTTGGAAGCGATAGCAGAGCTGCTTGGAGAACTCCTCGCGTGTTATGCGGAAGCCGACGCTGCCATCTTCTGCATAGAGATTTGGCGCAAGTCCTGTGGCACCGTCCAAGATAACTGTGGTCGGCTTGGTGGCAAGTTCCATGATGTCCCAAGCTACATCTGGCACATCACGAACATAACGTTGTATGCGCGCATCGCTGTCAACGAGGCAGATAAGCGCCTTGGAGTCTTCGCGCAGCTTTATCTTGTAAACCCTTTCTACAGCCTTCGGGTTTGTAGCGTCACATCCAATGCCCCAGATGGTGTCAGTAGGATAAAGTACTACCCCACCCTCTCGCAACACCTTTACGGCATTTTCTATGTCAATAGTACAATTCATTGTCGTTTTTTTAAGCAGAAAAACGCAAGAGTTCTCCCCTTGCGTTCTTCGTGGTAAATTATTAATTAATGTGTTCTTATTCTTCAGTTTCCTTATTACCTTCACTATTAGAGTCGTCTATAACTTGATCTTTCTTTGAGTAATAGCTATTGTAACCATTATCATAGTTGTTGTTAGAAAGTCTTACGAGATGGATATATCCCAGTTTCCAACCGTTTCTTGCATTCTGCAGACGACCTGTAAGTTGACCACTTCTAAGTGTATAATCTGCAATAACCACGCGTGAACCATCATCGTAGTTCATGAAGATACAACCATTGTCAACCGACCAATTGAATTTAGCACGTGAATAACCATTACCATAAACCTCCTCATCTACTTCATATCCAGTTCCATGTTTTGAGAAACCTGATTGATAGAATCGGATATCTACATAGAACGGACCTTTTGAAGATTCAACTTGTCCGCGCCAAGTACCGTCAAGTTCAAAAGCTATTTCATGGTCTTCGTCGCATGAAGTAAGCGAAAAAGCCATCATTGATAAGAGAGCGATTGTTAGAAGTGTAGTTAATTTTTTCATGTTTGTAGTTAAATAGATTAATGTTTTTTAAGTTTTCGGGGGCAAAAGTAATACTTTTTTCCTCTTTTAGCAAATTTTTATTTACTTTTTTTTAACTTTGCGCCAAAATAGTAATCTTATTGCCAATATTAAACTCCATACATTTATAATATATGTAAGATGGAACACACTAAATGCCTTATCATAGGAAGCGGTCCTGCTGGTTACACAGCTGCCATTTATGCTTCCAGAGCAAACCTGAAACCAATAGAATATTGCGGACTTCAGATGGGAGGTCAGCTTACGCAAACGACAACCGTGGAGAATTTCCCTGGCTATCCTGACGGCGTAGATGCAAACATAATGATGATGGACATCCGTAAGCAAGCAGAGAATTTCGGTGCAGACATCCGTGATGGCATCGTAACAAAGGTTGATTTCTCAAAGCGTCCTTATATCGTAACAGTTGATGATACAACGGAAATTGAAGCGGAAACAGTCATTATTGCAACTGGAGCTTCTGCAAAGTATCTCGGACTTCCTGACGAAGAGCTATTCAAGGGACTCGGCGTAAGTGCTTGTGCTACTTGCGATGGCTTCTTCTACCGTAAGAAGACTGTTGCCGTTGTTGGTGGCGGCGACACAGCTTGCGAGGACGCTCTTTATCTCTCCGGTCTTGCCAAGAAGGTTTATCTCGTTGTTCGTAAGCCTTTCCTTCGTGCATCAAAGGTCATGCAGGATCGTGTGATGAACACAGAGAACATTGAGGTTCTCTTTGAGCACAACACTCTCGGACTTAATGGTGACGGAAAAGTTGGCGTTCAAGGCGCACGTCTCGTGAAGCGCAAGGGCGAAGCTGATGAAGAAGAAGTGAACATCGACATTGACGGTTTCTTCCTTGCCATCGGTCATAATCCAAACACAGAGATCTTCCGCGAGTGGCTTGATGTTGACAACATGGGCTACTTCAAGACCATTGACGGCACTCCAAAGACAAAGATACCGGGAGTCTATGTTGCTGGCGACTGCGCAGACCCTGTCTATCGTCAGGCTATCGTTGCTGCCGGTTCTGGTTGCAAGGCTGCTCTTGAGGCAGAACGTTACCTTTTGGAAGCTCCCCTCTAAATTTCCCCCACAAAGGGATACTTAATAAAAAAAGTCTTGCTAATAATAACTTAAATAATAACTAACTTATAAAAACTATGTCACCCGTACAAACATCTAAAATGACAAACTGGCGTTGGTGGATCTGTGGTCTTCTCTTTGTGGCTACAACAGTTAACTACCTTGACCGTCAGGTACTTTCGCTCACAGCGAAGGAGTTTATCTATCCAGACTTCCATTGGACAGATGAAGACTATGGTAACATTACCGCTTACTTCTCTATTTTCTACGCAATCTGTATGCTCTTCGCAGGCAAGTTCGTTGACTGGATGGGCACAAAGAAAGGTTATCTCTGGGCAATCGGCGTATGGAGCTTCGGCGCATGTATCCACGCAGGTACAGCCATTGCCACTCAGTATATTCATGGCTTGGATAGCATCGAGGCTATGCGTGCTCTTGAAACAGGTTCTTCTGCTGCAATCGCAGTAGCTTCTACAGGCGTTTGGCTCTTCCTCGTTTGCCGTGCAATCCTCGGTCTCGGTGAGGCAGGAAACTTCCCTGCAGCTATCAAGGTAACAGCAGAATATTTCCCAAAGAAGGACCGCGCTTTCGCTACTTCAATCTTTAACGCTGGTGCCTCTGTAGGTGCTCTCGCAGCTCCTCTCATGATTCCACCATTGGCTAAGGCTTTCGGATGGGAGATGTCATTCATCATCATCGGTGTTCTTGGCTTCATCTGGATGGGCTTCTATGTAGCATGGTATGAGAAGCCAGAGAAGTCATCTCACGTTAACGAGGCTGAGCTCATCTACATCAATCAGGATGAAGAAGAGGAAGCTGCAGCTGCAAAGGCTGCAGAAGATGCTAAGGAAGAGAAGCAGATGTCTTTCGCACAGGCATTCGGCTATAAGCAGACATGGGCTTTCATCACAGGTAAGTTCTTCACTGATGGCGTTTGGTGGTTCTTCCTCTTTTGGGCTCCAGGCTACTTCCAGGACGTTTACGGCTACAAGGCATCTTCTGGCACAGGTATGATGCTCATCATGACACTCTACGCTATCGTGACATTCCTCTCAATCTACGTATGTAAGCTCCCAACTTACTTCGTTGAGAAGAAGGGCATGAACCCATACGCAGGTCGTATGCTCGCTATGATGCTCATCGCATTCATGCCACTCGTTTGTCTTGCAGCACAGCCAATGGGCGAGATCTCAGCATGGTGGCCAGCAATCATCATCGGTCTTGTTGGCGCAGGACACCAGGCTTGGTCTGCAAACCTCTTCTCAACAATCGGCGACATGTTCCCTAAGTCAGCAATCGCTACAATC